>JAKIST010000043.1 GCA_021648495.1 Draconibacterium sp. | reverse complement strand
TAGGTGTTTGGTTCAGAAAGGCCGAATTCAAGGCTTGCGAAGTCATAAAATAAAGGAGTTTACTCTTGTAAATGACTGTTTTTCTGACAAGCGTAACGAAGAAGTCGGACTTTATGGACGAACACTATTTAGTGCTTGCAAGAAAACTCATTATTTTTCAAGTCTTTGATAAGAAAACGTCAAAGACAAGGCTTTCGAAGGTTTGAAAATCAGGGAATTTACTTTCGTAAATGACCGTTTTCAAACCAAGAGTAACGAAGTATTTGGCGTTTTCTTGCGAAGACTATTTAACAAACCCAAAAAGGATTTGTAACAAGTAAAAAACCAGCATCTTAACTGGGTGGCTTTATTTTACTTTTTCTATTTGGGCAATTATTTAACAAAACATTCTCGCTGGTTCCAATTTGTAATCCGAACCTTCATTCGTATTTTAAAGGTCTTGCAAATTGTGTTTGCAGGGTTTCCTGACACCGAATGCTTCAGAGAAATCGCTAAACGACAAATCGGCACCAGCGGCGAAATATAAAATGTGCAAAGTATTAACTTTAAAGATAGAAGGAGTTTTCTCTGCCGATGTTAAAATTAGATTGGCATTGATAAAAAACTTTTTATTTGTTTCTAACAGTGGTAACATTTGTTTTGAAGTAAAACAATTGACCTCTATTCCGTTCAGGAGTTATAAACAAATAACCACTCGATTTCTATGTTGTTCTTTTGCTTTTTATCTTCTTTGAAAAAATCTTTTAATAGAACCACTATTTACAGATTTCTCAACTCGCTAAAAAATAAAATATCTACGCATAAAACAAGCGTTTATTAATTTACAGCTCCTAAGGAAATAACGGGTTAAATAAAAGGTTGGCGAATGTGTTTTCTCAAAAATAACCCGACCATGGCAATTAAATATCAGCGTTTTTGATATTAGGAGTAAGCTTTGTTAACCTGTTTTAATAATCATTTTGCCTGAATTTTTCATCCTAAAATAGAGAACATTCTATTCGTTGTGGATTATTTTTGGTTTCACAAACCTTATAAACAAATTATAAATATGAACAGGAAAGTATATTTAATGAGCCTTATTATATCATGCCCATTAAAGGAGCCTCTTGCAAGTTGCCTATTCAATAAATTTAGGGATATTTCTATTCTTAAGTTAATTGAGAATACTGATTCTTTAACAGAAGAAGAAATCCTATTAATGGCAAAAGAACATAAAGAGTGTTTTAAAGGAAGAAAAATAGCTTTAAAATCGAGTGGAGCATTAGAGGGAGTAAAATATAAAAGATACCGGCAAAAAGATTTTTATTAATCTTTCTCAACGGCCGGGGAAAAAGGGGTAAAGTAAATATTAACAGTTAAAAAGCCCTTTTAATATCAGGAACCATTCTCACAGAATCAGGTTATCCTAAAAAGGTTGCTCGCCAGCAGTGCCTTTTTTCGTTTCGCTTGATGTGCCAAAGATAAAAACTGCTTTTTGAATTTTAACCAAAAAATGTAGATTTGGTGGTACTAAGGGATTGTAATGAAATAACCTGACCGTTTTAACTCGTTCTTTTGCACGCTAACTTCGTTAAAAAGCCTTGCTGTAACTATGGCTATAGCTACGTTTTTTGCCTTGTTATCGCACAAAATAACTTCGTCAATTCCAGTCATGTTATTTCTTCACAAACCCTAAGGGTGGGGAGTATTAAAAATATCTCGGCAATCTTTTCCAGTGGATATTTTCTATTGATGAGTCCAGTCTAAAAACAGAGGATTTTCATAAAAAGAAAGATTTTGGATGAGATTTTTATTTTTCGATATTTGGTGATGCCTGAGCATCAGCTAATTGAGAAAAATGAAAATATTACCAAAAGATACTTTTTTGATTTTATGTGTTTTTGGACTGGACTCATTGATTACTATTTTTAAATTTCCGTTTTCAATCAATCTTTTAATCAAAAGAACACTACGTTTTATTTTTGGGGGATATGGCAATTTGACTTTTAAAATATAAATATCAGCTTCATTAATATTCAATTCTTCAACTGCCATTTTTTGAAGAACCTGTGATTCTTTTTGTAAAGCTATATTTCTATGGTTTCCGAATTTGAGTTCTATTTTATGCCTGTTCCATTTTGACATCATATCAATGCCGTTATCAATCAGCACCATATTATTGGTGATATTTCATATTTGGAAAACTCCCATTGGGGTTTTCATCAATTTGTACGCCTCTTTATCTTCGTATTATTCATAAATTTTCGTTTTGAGAAGTCAAAATGCAAAAAATAAAGGGAAGCACAGAGTTGAGGCCTGCAGAAATAGCCTTAGCTATTTTGAGGAACGAAAGTCGAGCATTATCTTTATTCAAAGTAGTTTGGCTTCGGAATAGAATGATTTGTGAATAATGCAGAGGTTAAGTTCTTTTCTTATTTTCAGTTTAAATAAATTCTAATTGTGCAATTGTGCCAAAAAGCCGGACGCTTGGCTTAAAACTAATATCCTGCCGCCTGTCCGTCCTTCCGCGATTCGGATGCACCATAATATACTTTATTTACGCTGTCCCAAAGAATTGCCTGATAACCTCCGTAAGAACCTTTGGCAAATTCAATTTTATGCCCTTTGCTCATTAAATCGCGAATGGTTTGGTACGAAAATCCACTTTCCAGTTGAACTGTGCCACCGTCCGCCATCACTTCTCCTGTGGGTTGACTGGAGCCGGAATGTTGGATGCGAGGAGCATCTCCTGCCTCTTGCAGGTTCATGCCAAAGTCAATAATATTGCAAACAATTTGCGTGTGACCTTGCGGCTGCATGGCTCCACCCATTAATCCAAAACTAATAAAGGGTTCGCCATTTTTTGTAATAAATGCCGGAATAATAGTGTGGAATGGTCTTTTATGAGGTACGTAAACATTCATGTGCCCCTCTTTTAAAGCGAATAATTCGCCACGATCCTGTAAAATAAAACCCAATTTTCCGGGTGTCATTCCCGAGCCCATTCCACGGTAATTACTTTGAATCAACGAAACCATGTTTCCGTCTTTATCGGCAGTGGTAAGGTAAATGGTGTTGCCATACTCCAATTCTCCGGCGGGATATGAACGGGCGGCACGATCTTCGTCGATTAACCCGGCGCGCTGTTTTCCATAAGCTTTCGAAATGAGTTCTTTAATGGGCAATTTATTAAAATCGGGATCGGAGTAATATTTTGCACGATCTTCGAAGGCCAGTTTTTTTGCTTCAATAAAAAGGTGCATGTATTCCGGCGAACCAAAACCCATGCTGGCGATATCATAATTTTCAAGAATATTCAGCATTTGTAAAACCGCTGTTCCTTGTCCGTTTGGTGGCAACTCCCACACATCGTAACCACGATAATCAGTAGATATTGGTTCTACCCATTCCGAGGTGTGGTCTGCAAAATCTTTCATACTCAAAAAACCGCCCTGTTCTTTTACGTACGAAACAATTTTTTCGGCAATTTCACCTTTATAAAATATGTCCCTCCCCTCTTTTGCCACTAATTCCAACGTTTTTGCGAGGTATGGATTTTTAAATACTTCACCTTTTTTGGGAGCTTTTCCATCGGGCATAAATATCTCCTCAAAGCCGGGAAACTGTTTTAATACCTGCGCACTAAGTCCCCAGTAATAGGCAATTAACTCGGTCAGTGGAAAACCGTTTTTAGCATAATTAATGGCAGGATCCAGCACTTCGTTCATGGGCAATTTCCCAAATTTCTTGTGTAGCTCGAACCAGCCGTCAACACAACCTGGTACAGAAACAGGCAGTGGCCCCAGAGATGGGATTTTTTCATATTCATGCTTCTTAAAATATTCGAGCGTTAAATCATATGGCGACCGGCCGCTGGCATTCAATCCATATAGTTTTTTTGTTTTTGAATCCCACACAATGGCAAACAGATCGCCACCCATTCCACTCCCGGTGGGTTCAACCAAACCTAAAACAGCATTGGCTGCAATGGCTGCGTCAATAGCATTTCCACCCGATTTTAAAATATCCAAAGCCGCTTGTGTGGCCAGTGGCTGGCTGGTACAAGCCATTCCATTTTGCGCAATTACTTCGCTGCGTGTGGCAAAAGTTAATCCGGTTATGCGGTCTTGAGCGAATACAATTATCGAAAAAAGTAAAATAGAAGTTGTCAGCGCAATTCGTTTCATTGTATTATGTTTTGTATTAATGATAATGTTAGATTATTGTAAGTTCTAAAAATAGTAAAATTTCTTACTGTTAATTGTGATAAAATCAAATTATATTTGAGCAACTTTGTGAATCTTATTTGTGACTTTGAACATATTTTTTAGGAATTTACCACAGAAGACATAAAAAAGGCACAGTGTTTCACAGCGTAAAAAGACAACAATAATTATAAATGGAACGATTTCTTTCGCAGTGCGCAAAATACATTTTTAAAAAACATTCGGATGAACTGCATAATATTTGCGTAGTATTTCCAAATCGAAGGGCCGGGGTATTTTTTACCTCTTATTTGCAGAATGAAATTTCAGGTTCGGTTTTAGCCCCTGAAACCACAACTATTGGTGAAATGATTTCGGGATATTCCGATTTGTACCAAGGAGATAAATTACAGCTCGTTTCTATTTTATATGAAGTTTTTAAGAAGCATACGCAAACTAAAGAGACTTTTGATGAATTCTATTTTTGGGGCGAGATTCTATTGTCCGACTTCAACGACATTGACCGGTATTTGGTAAATGCAAAAGATATTTTCACAAATATTTCTGATATAAAAGAGATTGATTCGGTTTTTGATTATTTGACGCCTGAACAAAAAGAGGCCTTGGAACAATTTTGGGGAAGTGTTGCTGTTTCGGGGAGAAAAGAGTTTCAGGAAAAACATCTTACCATTTGGGCGAAATTGTTCCCGGTTTATTCTGAATTCAAAAAAATACTAACAGAAAAAAAATTGGCTTTTGGAGGTATGATCGACCGTCAGGTGGTAGAGGATTTGCCGGAGAAAGATTATAAATTCAATTTCAAAAAGTATTACATTGTTGGTTTAAATGCTTTAAATGGCTGCGAAAAGAAATTTTTTATCCATTTGCAACGTTTGCGAAAAGCTGAATTCCTATGGGATTTCGACTTGGCATATTTACAGGACAAAAAGAATGAAGCCGGAAGATTTTTACGCGAAAACACAATCAACTTTCCGGCTCCAAAAGATTTTACTTTTAATAACGAAATCTTCAATCAAAAGAAAAATATAAAGTTGGTAGCTGTTTCATCAGTTCATGGACAATCGCAACAAATTCCAAATTTTCTAAAAGAAACAGAGCTTGATTTTTCAAAGGAGTTCGATAACACAGCTATTATTTTAGCAGACGAATCGTTGCTGTTTTCATCGCTGGGTACCATCCCCAATACGATTGGGACAGTAAATATTACGATGGGCTATCCGGTAAAGAACTCAATGATTTACGGATTTTTAATGCTGCTTGCCAACTTGCTGAAAAACAAAAAAACGGATGAAAAGCGTGGAACGATTGCTTATTATCGCTACGTAACCGATATTTTGAACCACCAACTTTTGGGACATTGGGAAACTGAAAAGGGAAATTTATTTATAACAGAAGTGAGGCTTAAAAATAAAATCACCCTCGCTTTAAATGAAATCGAATTCACAACTTTTCATAAACAAATGTTTTCGGTTCCAGAAAAGGTAGAAAACTACAGCCATTATTTTTTGGACGTTTTAGGTACAATTTATCAAAAGCTAAAAAGCACGGAAACAGACAATAAAATGTTGCTGGAAATTATCTATTCCATTTATCAGGCCATCGAAAAACTAAAATCGGTAATAAAAAATGTAATTACGGAGCAAAATCAGGAGATAAGTGAAGCGGTATATTTTCGTTTGTTTTCGCAGTATTTAGGAAAAGTATCGGTAGCTTTTGAAGGTGAACCTTTGAGTGGTGTTCAGGTAATGGGAATTTTAGAAACACGCTGCCTCGATTTTAAAAACCTGATTATTCTCGGCTTGAACGAAAACAAATGGCCCCGAACATTTACCGCGCCGTCGTTTATCCCTTTTAACATTCGCAAAGGGTTTGGCTTGCCGGGAATCGACGAACAGGATGCCATGTACTCCTACTATTTTTATCGGTTAATTCAACGCGCAAAAAATATTACTTCAACTTATTCCGTAGTGAAAGATGGAATTAGCACCGGAGAATTAAGCCGCTACGGTTACCAGTTACAATACGATTCGGTCCATAATCCCGATCGCTTAAACCTCGACTTCTCTTTTGCCAACAACCCAACAAAACCGATACGAATCGAGGGTTCGAAACAGATTGTTGACAAATTATTGATTAGGAATTCATTGGAACATCCACTTTCGCCAAGTGCCATAAATACTTATTTGCAATGTAGTTTGAAGTTCTATTTTCGTTATGCAGTGGGACTTCCCGAACCCGATGAAGTGAAAGAGGAAATTGATGGGATGATTTTTGGTAATATTTTTCACGATACCATGGAAGCTCTCTACAAACCTTTTGAGGGTAGAGTTGTAAATAAATCAGACATTGAAGGCATTCAGCAAAACAAGGTTGTTATTGCCAATGAAATCGCAAAACAGATTGCAACCCACTATTTTAAGGAAAAACCAAACAGCAAAAAGAAGATGGTTTTGGAGGGCAAAACATTGTTGATTTACGAAAACATTAAAACTTATCTGAACCAGTTATTAAAAGTGGATAAGGACATTGCGCCATTTACCCTGCTTGGCTTGGAAAAAAAATACCAAACTTCTATTAAAATCAGTTTAAACAACAAACCAACCATCGTTCATATTGGTGGTAAAATCGACCGGGTTGACCGTGTAAAAGGAAAAACCCGTGTGTTGGATTACAAAACAGGCAATGTAAAAAGTTTCTCATTCAGTAATATTGAAGAACTTTTTGAACGTGATAAAAAAGACCCAAAAAAGGAAATTTTACAAACCTTGATTTATTCCTGGACATTGGCAGAAGAAGCTAAAACTGAAGCGGTTCAACCCACCATTTACAGCCTGAGAAAACTTTTTGAGGAAAATTATTCGCCACATATAAAAAGGGACAAACTCGATTTCTCTTTTCCTGATTTGAAAGAAGAATTTGTTGCCGGTTTAAAAGAATTGGTCAATGAAATTTATTCAACTGAAAATACATTTAGCCAAACATCACACACGGATAAATGCAAATATTGTGCTTATAAAAAGATTTGCCAGAGATTTTAAGTCGGCAGAAGGATTCCATCTGTTTTGCCAATAACATCGATGTTTCAAAAAAGATAATAAAGTTACTTTCTTGAAGATGGGATTCCAAAAAGGTGAGTTGAAAAATTAAGGGTTTCCTCCCTCATAAACTACATTTTTAGAAAGAATCCGTTTACATTGCCAAGGACTTGGAGAATCCTTCTCCAAGAATAATTGACTTGGAAAGTCAATCTCCTAAAAACTTTTTGTACAAATCGGGGCGCAGTTTTTTCGTGCGTTCAATTGCCTGATCATGCTTCCAATCGTCAACTAATTTATCGTTCCCGCTCAATAATACTGCCGGCACTTTCATGCCTTTGTATTCGGCAGGCCGGGTAAAAACAGGTGGGCTCAGTAAATTGTCCTGAAAGGAATCTGTCAACGCAGAAGTTTCGTCTGAAAGTACACCCGGCAAAAGGCGAACAATACTGTCCGCTATTATTGCAGCGGCCAATTCGCCACCGGTTAAAACATAATCGCCCACCGAAATTTCCATTGTAATATAATGGTCGCGAATACGTTGGTCAATGCCTTTGTAATGCCCACAAAGTATGATAATATTCTCCAATAACGAGAGGGAATTTGCAACGCGTTGATTAAAGAGGTTTCCATCGGGAGTAGTGAAAATTACCTCATCGTATTCGCGCTCACTTTTTAGCGTTTCAATGGCTTTTTCGATGGGTTGAATTGCCATAACCATTCCGGCTCCCTTCCCAAACGAATAATCGTCAACCTTGTGGTGTTTATCTTCAGAATAGTCGCGAAGATTGTGGATATGGATTTCAGCCAGCCCTTTTTCCTTTGCTCGTTTTATAATGGAGTGGTTAAATGGGCTTTCCAATATTTCGGGAAGAACGGTGATAATATCAATCCTCATTAGCAAATTTTTCTGCAAAGTTAACTTTAAATAGGAAACAGAAAACAGCAGAAAACATATCTACAAACCTACATAAGATGACATTCATTCAGTAGTATCCTAATAATGAAGTCATTATGGCGTATTTATTTTGTTGAAAAGTTGATATTTGTCAGCTTTTTGGCGATGGAACAAGAATTGATTAACGGGGAGCAGATTTGAATTTTTAAATATTAACCATAAAAAAAAGGAGACAAAGTCATGAATTTAGTAAGATTTAACAACCCACATTACAATGTAAACAGAGTTTTAGTTGATGAGTTATTCAACAATTTTTTCAAAAACGATTACCACGAAGATTATGCAAAAAATTGCGGAACAAAACCGGCTTCCAATATTTTTGAAACCGAAACAGAATTCAAAATTGAAGTTCTGCTCCCAGGATTTAAAAAAGAAGATGTGCAGTTGAACTATCAAAATAATCTGTTGACCATTAAAGTGGAAAACGAAGTAAAAGAAGACAAACCGGAAGAGTATAAATATGCTCACCGGGAATTTGGAGCATTCAATTTCGAAAAACAATACCGTGTTCCAAAGTCTGTAAACGACGAAAAAATCAGTGCCAATTTTGAAAACGGAGTTTTGAATATCACACTTCTAAAAAAAGAGGAAGCTTTGGAAAAAGCCCCCGTTGAAATTAAAATTTCATAATCCATACCAAAAATACATCAAAATGAGTAATGATAATTCGATAAAGAAAAAAATAAAATCATCAGCTTTGAACAACTTATTTTAAACTGATTAATTCATGAGTTTTTATTGTGAAAAGGCAAAAGGCAAAATGCAAAGAGTAAAGGTGAGCGCAAATTTCTGACTCGCAGGAATAGCCTTGGCTATTTCGAGAGTCGGGAATTGAGCATCACCTTTAATCACAGCAGTTTGCCTTTGCAATAGAACAATTTGTAAATTATTCAGGTTAAACTTTTCACTTAACAAATAATGATTTATGATTCAAAAAAAGAAACTTCTCATTTCTAACTTCTTAAATCGTTAATCGGTGTTCAACAGTAAAGAAAAAAAATTATCCATTTATTTTAACCCAAATGGTATTTTCATAGATACACCAATATTTCTTCCTTGATTGTAGAAATACAACTGTTTCAATGTTGACAAATGGTCAAAATATTGTGTGTCAAAAATATTGTTTACAGATATTCCAAAACTCAAAGTTTGTTGAGCTACACGAACATCTGTATTAACACTTAAATTCACGAGTGTATATCCATCTGTTGCTGTTTCGTATGGAGATGGATTTCCTTGTTTTAATGCAGTTAGGGCAGAACATTTAATCGATGGTTTTTTCAAAAAACCAATTTTTTCTTTTTCCCCTCTTACTTCGTAACGAATTTTTTCAGTGGGGATAAACGGAAGATAATTCCCATTTTCCTGTTTCCCAATAACAGACGAATAAGTTCCTTGTATGTGCAACCAAGGTAACGATTTAGGATGAAAATGAATCACTGCTTCACCGCCATACAGTTTTGCATTGGTTTGTGAAAAACGATAAATGCCAACTCCTGTTGAAGTTGTATTTGCAGTTTGTGAAATATAAATATAATCATTTATTTGATTTAAAAATCCTGCTAAATCAAAAGAAATAAATTCCCCATGATAGTGCATACTTATATCAGTTTCATACGCATTTTCAGGCAGTAAATTATCATTCCCAATCTCATATCTGTTGCCATGCATTCCATTAGAAGTCAATTCCGATAAATTTGGAACTCGATAAGCCTTTGCAAAGTTAGCCCTGAGCATTAATTTCTCATTAGGTTGATAAGTAGTACCAATAGAACCATTTACATTCGAAAATTCCTTTATTACCGGAGCGTGATAATTGCTGGTTCCTTCTGCTCCCAAAGTAAAAGTTTCGGTATTATACATGTCGAAACGCAAACCACCTTGCAATTTCAATTTCTTAAAAAAAGTATATTGGGCCATTCCTAAAAAACCTACGTTATGAATATTTGCATCAGGTAAAAACTGAGAAGTACGATTATTTAGGTTCTTGTTATTTTGCGACATCCCTTGTAAGCCAATAATATATTCCGATTTTTCGTTGGAAGGTAAATGTAATTTTGATTCAAATGTAATGGTGTTCAGGTTCATTTCAATAAACGGAACTTCAAATGTTGTTTGAAGTTTTCTTAATGCACTTTGGTAAGCTACATTGAACTCCCACTTAAACCTCCTTAAGTAAAGGCTGTTTCGAGATGAAACTACTTGATGCCCTAAATCCTGATACCAAAATTCATTTTTTCTACCTTGTTCTGTAATCAAGGGTATTACAGGCGGAACAGTCATTCCTAATTTTTGTTTAAAATAGTCGTAAAAAACCTTAAAAGTTCCAATTCTGCCCGTATATCCTGTATTGATATTGAAAGTCATTTCGATAAATCGTGAATTAGGCACATAATCGCCTCCGCCCTGTAAATAATCAGCATGGGTTTTATTACCAAAACGAAGCCCGCCAAAAAGATTTTTCGAAGCACCCTTAAATCCTATGCTATTGTTCATTCCAAGTGTATTCGAATGTAATTGCATACGGTAGTCTCCAATTATTTTTCCTGTTGGAGCAGGTTTCTCCTTTATAAAATTTATTACTCCACCAATTGCATCTGAGCCATAAAGCAAGGAGGCGGGCCCTTTAATAATTTCAACTCTCTCCACATCGTTGTCATCGATGCCTAATGGGTGGTCCTCACTGAATTGATAGTTTTCGATGCGAACCCCGTTGTTCATTACTAAAATATCGTTCATAGAAAGTCCACGAATTACAGGTTTCGACACACCCGGGCCTTTGGCTATCATATCAACACCTGGAACTTTGGTTAAAGACTCCATGAAATTTGGTGTACCTGATATAGCAATATCTTTACTTTTCAATACATCAATTCTTACAGCATTTTCGTGTTGGGAGCTTACATAACCACCTGTTATTACAACTTCCTGAGATTGGATAACGGCAGGAGATAGAAAGACATCAATCACACTTTCCCCCTTTGAAATTTCAATTGTTTTAATTTCCATATTGTACCCAACAAAGGAAAATTGAATTTTTATTTTACCATTTGGAAGATTGCCAATTAAATATTCTCCTGTGCCATTGGTAATTGTCCCTTTGTTAAGTTCTGGCAAAAAAACAGTTGCACCTATTAAGGGTAAATTATTCACATCCATTACCTTGCCTTTGACTTGATTTTGAGCGTTTACTTTTGATATAAGAAACAGCACAAAGAAAAATAAAACTATTTTCTTCAATTTATTACGATTTTAAATTTACAAATAAGTTGATTTACAACCGAAAGGTTGTAGCAAAGAAAAATTCCTAAAGTTGAGTATCTCCGTGGCAGGGCCCAGGAATACCTGCCTAAGGCAGGCAGGTTCGGCCTCCCGATATTTATCAGGATTATTTTCAGCAAAGAAGCCGAAAATCGAACTTTCCTTGTTACACCCCTCTTTCATCCGTCAATTGCCGGATGATATTTCTCTGGCTGACGGGAAAATATATGGAATCCCAAGGCAAAGCTACGAGGAATTTTTTTGATTAAATTGTATTTGTAAATACAGGAGGTGCACGTAATAAAAATGAATATTTTGAATGATTGTAAGAATATACAAAGAAATAGTTTATTATAAGTTCATCGCCGGGCTGAACCTTTTGCCTTACCTTAAATTGTTTTTCTAATGAGTATAATGCTAATTCAAAATTTGGTACTGGACACTTTTCGTGAAACGCGTGAAAATGTTGTTCATGTTTAGCAGTACAGAAAAAATGGCCGTGATGATGAAATAACCCATCTAAGAATTTAGTTGTAATTGGTATTATAAAAATTAATACCAACGAGATTGAAACAATATTCCTAAGTGTTTTTGTCATTTAAGCACCTGTCAAACAGTTTTTAAAAACGTACCAGAACAACAGTATATTTAAATTGTTTATATTTCTAATGTGCTCTTATATTAATACGTTTTTGCAAATTTATCCTTTACAACCAAAAACACAGTTAAATGAACTGTTAATTATTGCAAAAAACTTTTTACTCTAACGAGTGTAAATGTTGTTTCTTTTTGTAGAATTCATTTTATAAAAACCCAGGGAATTACAACCTGATTAATTCATAAGTTTTCGTTATGAAAAGGCAAAATGCAAAGAGTAAAGGTGAGCGCAAATTTCCGACTCGCAGGAATAGCCTTAGCTATTTCGAGAATCGGAAAATGAGCATCGCCTTTAATCACAGTAGTTTGGCTTTGCAATAGAATAATTCATGAATTATTCAGGATAAAGTAGTTGAACAAAATTTTTGTTCTTATGTGTTCTCTTTCTAAAACAAGGATGCCATCCGTACTCGATAAAAACAGACGGATGGCACCCTTTTATACACAACAATAATTTACAAACTCCAGCCTTCGCGGTAATTGTGTTTTATCCATTGCTCGCACATTTCTTTTGCATTCCATTCAACTTTTTTCTTCGATTGTCCTTCAACTCTTTTGGTAACCACATCAGAAGAAAAAGGCAACAGCTTGGTTGTTATTAGTTTTTCATTTGGTACAAGATTGCTTACTTTCAAATTCTCACTGTCCCAAAGAAGGGTTTTTTGAAGCGATTGCATCCGTACCGCAAGGTTGCCCATTACTACCATTTCATTAAAGGGACCGGCATATTCAAATCTGGAAGCAGGTAAGCCACCATTTTTACAGCAGTTCACAAAATGCATTTCATGACGGCCACCTCCATTCGGATCGTCTGGTATTCTTTCAATGCTTACTTTGGTTTCAGGAATAATTTCATCTCCATTTTTATATACCTTCCAGTTTGTTCCATAAGCTTCCGCAATTAACGTAGCTTTTGAACCCACAAACATAAAACCACCACCGGGATTCATTGGAGCATCAACCGGCAAATCGAAAGGACGTGCGGGCATCAATCCTCCATCGTACCATGTTAATTCCAGCTCGGGGAAAGCACAAAAAGGTAAGTTTTCCCGGGCAGGAAAAAGAAAGGAGACTTTAGCTGAAACCGGGGCACTTTCAGTATTTACCAACGAAGAACTCGCCTGAAAAGCCTTTGGCGCACCTAAGTTAAGAGCATAATTGGGAACATCTAACAAATGACAGCCCATATCACCAAGGGCACCAGTTCCAAAATCCCACCAACCTCTCCAAATCCATGGATGATATTCAGGATTGTAAGCCCGCATCTTTGCAGGTCCAATAAACAAGTCCCAGTCTAATGTTTTAGGAATAGCCACTTCTTTCAGTGGTTTGGGCATTCCCTGTCGCCAAATGGGCCTGTTCGTCCACACATGTACATCTTTTACTTCGCCAAGACATCCACTTTGAACCACTTCTGCTACTTCATAAACGGTATCACTTGAATGACCTTCGTTCCCCATTTGGGTTACAACTCCGGTTTTTTTGGCCAATTTTGTCAGATACCTCGATTCCCAAACCGAATGAGTCAATGGTTTTTGGAGATAAACGTGTTTTCCAAGCTCCATTGCCGTAGCAGCTGCCAAGGCATGTGAATGATCCGGAGTGGCAATTACAACCGCATCGATATCATTACGCTTTTCCAGCATTTCCCTATAATCTTTATACTTTTCGGCTTTGGGGTATTTTTTGAAAACCGGATTTGCATAATCCCAATCCACATCGCAAAGGGCAACCATATTTTGCCCAGGCATATTTCTGAGGTTCACTTTTCCTTTTCCGCCGATTCCAATTCCGGCAATATTCAGTTTATCACTTGGGGCAACATGTCCCAGTCCGGCAACTGCATGCCGCGGAATAATGGAAAAACCAGCGGCAGCAACTGCTGTTGTTCCTATAAAACTTCTTCGCGAAAAATTTAAATTTGATCTTTTATTCATAATAATTTGATTTTAGGTGCAAAAAACACAAGAAAATTCAGTTTTTTTATTGAACACTATTCGTAAAATTATGTAAAAGCAAGCAGGATAAAAAAATATTTTACAATTCTTTTTTTATGAACTAAAAAGAAAACCATAAATCTCGATTAAAACAGCAAATAATTTGAATTTTCCCTCTATTTTTGAAATCGAAATTGCTAAAATATGAATATTGATAAATATCCATCGAGATTACTTGAAAATGCGGTTAACGAATTTGCAAAACTTCCCGGAATTGGGAGAAAAAGTGCGTTGCGTTTGGTGCTGCATCTTTTGCGTCAAAACCCTGAGGATGTTGCTGTATTTGGCAACAGCCTCATCGAATTACGAAACGAGATAAAACATTGCAAAGTTTGTCACAACATTTCAGATACAGAAATTTGTAAAATTTGCTCCAACCCAGCACGCCACACAAATGTAATTTGTGTGGTTGAAAATATTCGCGATGTAATGTCGGTGGAAAATACGCAACAATTTAACGGTTTATATCATGTTTTGGGTGGTATTATTTCGCCGATGGACGGAATTGGCCCGTCCGAACTTGAAATAGATTCGCTTGTGGAACGCGTTGAAAATGGAGAAATTATTGAAGTAATTATGGCACTTTCAACCACAATGGAAGGCGACACAACGAACTTCTACATTTACCGAAAGTTAAAAGATAAAAGTGTAAAACTTTCAACACTTGCACGAGGTGTCTCCATTGGCGACGAGCTGGAATACATCGATGAAATTACTTTAGGGCGTTCGCTAATGAACAGGGTTTTGTACGAAAGTTCGGTAGAAAAATAATTTGTGGCTATTAAAAAACGCAAAATACTGCGTTACTATCGTCTTGAAAACAGTCATTTACAATAGTAAATTCCTTGATTTTAAAGACTTCGAAAGCCTTGTCTTTTCCATTTTTTAAAAAGCCACTTCCCAAAATACCGGCAATTTTTTATTTATATTAATTCATCGCAAAAAATCAGAATATTTTAAATTTTTCGTTATTCAAAAGGAATGCTAATTTTGATAAAAAAATTGAGTAAAAAAAACTCCGGTCTTCGGTCTTCGGTCTTCCGACTTCTGACTTCCGACATCTTTAGCAAATGGAACTTTCGATAATAATTGTCAACTACAACGTAAAACACTTTTTGGAGCAGTGCCTTCATTCGGTACTAAAAGCTTCAAAAAATATTGCATCCGAAATTTTTGTTGTCGATAATAATTCTGTTGATGGTTCTTCCCAACTCATCCGCGAAAAATTCCCTCAAATTCATTTTATTGAAAACAAAGTGAATGTTGGTTTTTCGAAAGCAAACAATCAGGCAATTCAACTTTCGAAAGGCAAATATGTTTTACTGCTAAATCCCGACACAATTGTTGAGGAAGACACCTTTTCAAAGATTATTAATTTTATGGAAAGCCATCCTGAAGCTGGTGGTTTAGGTGTAAAAATGATTGATGGGAAAGGTGCTTTTTTACCCGAATCGAAACGAGGATTACCAACTCCCTGGGTTGCATTTTACAAAATGTTCGGCATCTCGAAGCTTTTTCCGAACTCGAAAAAATTTGGAAAATACCACCTCTCCTATTTAAATGAAAACAAAATTCATGAAGTAGATGTTCTGGCCGGAGCTTTTATGTTGTTGCGAAAAGAAACGATCGAAAAGGTTGGCTTGCTCGACGAAACCTTTTTTATGTATGGCGAAGACATCGACCTTTCGTACCGGATTACTTTGGGAGGTTACAAAAATTACTACTTCCCCGAAACTACAATTATTCATTACAAAGGCGAAAGCACAAAAAAAGGCTCTCTAAATTACGTAAAGGTATTTTACAATGCCATGATAATTTTTGCCCACAAACATTTTTCGGGAGGAAAAGCAAATGTTTTTTCAATTCTCATTCATTTTGCAATCTATTTCCACGCCTTTCTTACCATGACAAAAAGAGTTTTCGAAAAAATTTACCTTCCCCTTTTCGATGCTCTACTTATATTTTTAGGTTACTTATTTTTAACCTCCTATTGGGAAAATGTCCGGTTTGAAACAGGTTACTATCCACCAGAGTTTTTACAGTTTATTGTGCCAGCCTACCTCCTTTTTTGGTTCTTCGGAATTCTCTTTTCCGGAGGATATAAAAAGCCTGTGAACCTGTACAAAATTTCGCGCGGTATTCTTTGGGGTTCCATTTCTATTCTTTTGGTTTATTCTTTGGTTGACGAACGTTTCCGGTTTTCACGCGCATTAATCTTGTTGGGCTCGTTTTGGGCAGTTTTTATAATCCTTATTTCACGCATAGTTTTTCATTGGTTGAAATTTAAAGGATTCAGGCTCGATATAAAAAAGAGCAAAAAAATTGCAATTGTTGGTCATTCATTAGAAGCTAAACGCGTAAAAAGATTATTGGAAGCCACTCAAATCCAGTCGGAACTTGCTGGTTTTATTGCGCTTGATAAAACAGACAAAGGAGAAAATTATATTGGAGAACTCAACCAACTTACCGAGATAATCAGGATCAACCGTATTAATGAAATTATTTTTTGTGCAGAAAATATAAGTTCTACGCAAATTATCCGCGCCATGCTCGATTTAACTCAGTTGGACATTGATTTCAAAATTGCACCTCCCGAAAGTGTGAGTATAATAGGCAGCAATTCTATTCACACTGCCGGAGATTTATATGTGGTAAATGTAAATGCCATTTCAAAGACTTCAAATAAACGTAAAAAGCGAAGTTTCGATATTGAAATCGCAATAATATATTTGATTTTCAGCCCAATTTTTATTTGGTTTTTTAAACAAAAATCAAAATTCTTTTCCAATATTATAAATGTGCTGGCAGGAAAAAAATCATGGATTGGATACATTCCCGAACAAAATACATTCGAAAATTTACCCCCATTAAAAGATGGAGTTCTTCATCCTGGCGATTTATTTGCGGAACTAAAACTTGACAATGAAAAACATGCTCGATTAAACATGCTTTACGCCAAAGATTACAGCCTTTTAACCGATGCTGAAATACTTTTTAAAGGGTGGAAAAATTTAGACAGATAAAATACTACTTATTCATTTCTTTAATTCGCAAAAAAGTACGTAAATTTGTACTTAGGGTTTGTGAAGAAATAACATGACTGGAATTGACGAAGTTATTTTGTGCGATAACAAGGCAAAAAACGTAGCTATAGCCATAGTTACAG
>JAKIST010000042.1 GCA_021648495.1 Draconibacterium sp. | reverse complement strand
AACATCATTTCCATTTTGTTTCGAATCGAATGACCAGGTTGTTGGGTTAACGATTTGAGCTTGCAAGAGCAGTGTCGTAAGAATAAAAGCTAATACAAATGTTATTTTTTTCATATGATTAAAATTATATTTTTAAAAAGGTATCATTAATAACTCCCCAGTTAACCATTTTCAAGCGAGTAAAGAATTATATTTTCCTTTTATCTGATTACATTCTTTACTATTTCAATTTTGTTACATCAACACACATCCCTGTTTGCACGAAAAATTTATTCTATTTGTTTCCAATCAAAATGTAAAAATATAGAATATTCACATATAACAAATATAGCACCCATTTGTTACGTGCTTACAAATATTTATATTTTAGACAAATTAATATGTAATACGGCTGACATACAATAAAAAATTAACAAATTGCATAAAAAAAAACCGTTCAATAATTGAACGGCATTTTTTATTAAAGTATAATTTCTTCCGAATTTTCATCAAAAAAATGATATTCCAAAAAGGAATACGAATTATTTGCTTTAACCTTTACCCTTTTCAGGTACTTAAATAACCATTTATTATGGAAATTTTTAAATCCCTTGGTTAAATAAGCTGCCACATAAGGATGTACTTTCAGCAATAATTTTTTCTTGTTCAAATCTTTTAGAATGTATTTTACTTTGCCGTCTAAATCGTCAGCAAATAAAATAGTGGGCACTATTTTGCCACTTCCTTTGCAAGTTGGGCAGTTTTCTGCCGTTTCAATGTGTTCTTCGGGACGTACCCGCTGCCTGGTAATTTGCATCAGGCAAAACTTGCTAAGTGGTAAAATGTTGTGCTTGGTCCGATCCGCTGCCATAACCTCCTTCATGTGTTCAAACACTTTCTGGCGGTTAGCGGCAACGTGCATGTCGATGAAATCGATTACTATGATTCCACCCATGTCCCTCAACCGTAATTGTCTTGCTACCTCGTCGCAGGCTGCCAGGTTTACATCCATCGCATTGTTTTCCTGATCAAACCCAGCTTTAGCCCTGTTACCACTGTTAACGTCAATTACATGAAACGCTTCTGTATGTTCTACGATTAGATACGCACCTTCTTTAAAAGAAACAGTTTTACCAAACGACGCTTTAATTTGCTTTTCGATACCAAAATGTTCGAAAATAGTTTGTCGCCCATTGTAATACTTTACAATTTTTCTTTTATCAGCTTGAATGCTGCCTATGTAATCGGAGAGTTCGTTGCACACCGATTGATCGTTAACAATAATACTATTAAATGCAGGATAATAAATGTCTCGCAACAACGCAGTAATTCTATCAATTTCGCCAATAATCAGCGATGGTGCATACGTGCGACCAAGTTTTTGATAGATGGTTTCCCACTTGTCGATTAATCTGTGAAGTTCCTCATCGAGTTCGGCTACCTTCTTTCTTTCGGCTACTGTTCGAACTATTACGCCATATTTACGGGGCTTAATACTTTGAACCAATCTTTTTAACCGATTTTTCTCTTCACTGCTTTTAATCTTCTGCGAAACTGAAACTTTTTCGCTAAAAGGCATTAAAACCAAGTTCCGCCCTGCTATCGAAATTTCTGAAGTCAACCGTGGCCCTTTTGTTGAAATTGGTTCTTTTGATACTTGAACCAAAACTTTCTGACCAACTTTTAAAAGTTCGTTAACTTTTCCTTCCTTATTTATGTCCGGTTCAGAATGAATCCGTGAAATGGAAGAAATATTGTTCTTTTTAGAAGAAGCAATTCTCAAAAATTTGTTTAATGTAGCAAATTGCGGCCCCATGTCGAGGTAATGTAGGAAAGCATCTTTGTTGTAACCAACATCAATAAAAGCAGCATTTAAACTTGGCATTATTTTTTTCACTTTGCCGAGGTAGATATCACCTACCGCAAATTTAGCACCGCTTCTTTCTCTTGATAATTCAACAAGTCTTTTATTCTCCTGTAAGGCAATAACAATTTCGGATGGAGTTACGTCAATAATTAAATCGCTACTCACAACCTTTTCTTTAAACTGTAATTTTATTAATACTATATGTTTATAACAGATTAAACCTAAAGCAAAATAATGCTTTAGGTTTAATCAAAAATTTTCAATAAGAATTACCTAATAATCCCTATTTTTTCTTTTTATGCCTATTCTTACGCAACCTTTTTTTGCGTTTATGAGTAGCCATCTTATGTCTCTTTCTTTTCTTTCCGCTTGGCATGCTAAATTATTTTACTTGATTTTTTACTTCAGACA
Organism: Draconibacterium sp.; assembly: GCA_021648495.1. Lineage (GTDB taxonomy): Bacteria > Bacteroidota > Bacteroidia > Bacteroidales > Prolixibacteraceae > Draconibacterium. Next base: position 15,388 of record JAKIST010000042.1, on the reverse strand, counting down.
CAAATGTTTTCGCTGGTTTAAACGAAGGAATATTGTGCGCAGGAATAATAATAGTTGTATTCTTTGAAATATTCCTAGCCGTTTTTTCCGCTCTTTTCTTTACTACAAAACTACCAAAACCTCTTAGGTAAACGTTTTTACCATCAACTAATGAATCCTTTACAGTTTCCATGAAAGCTTCTACTGTTTTTTGAACAGTTACTTTCTCAATCCCTGTATTTTTAGAGATTTCATTTACAATGTCTGCCTTTGTCATTTCTTAATATATTTAATTTTCAATGAATTATAACTATAATTGAGTTTGCAAAAATAAAAATAATTTAATCACTCAAAAGCATTTCAAATAAATTATTTTTGTTTTTATAAAGATTCTTAATTAGTTAGCACTAAATGAATGATTTTCAGGACGATATTTATGGATGGTATTTGGAAAACAAAAGGGACTTGCCTTGGCGAAAAACTTCTGATCCATATCTCATTTGGATATCTGAAGTAATACTTCAACAAACCCGTGTGGCACAGGGTACAAAATACTTCCATCGTTTTATCAATAAATTTCCGACGGTCAAACACTTAGCGTCTGCATCGGAAGACGAAGTGCTAAAACTATGGCAGGGCTTGGGTTATTATTCGCGTGCCAGAAATCTTCATTTTACTGCGAAATTAATTGTTAACGATTATAAAGGTGAATTTCCAAGCGAGTACAACGAAATATTAAAACTGAAGGGAATTGGTCCATATACCGCAGCAGCCATATCTTCCATTGCTTTCAATTTGCCACATCCGACCGTGGACGGCAATATATATAGATTATTTTCAAGGTATTATGGAATTGAAACACCCATCGACTCCCACAACGGAAAAAATGAGTTTTATAAAATTGCTAAAGAAATAATGCCTACAAATAATCCGGGAATGCACAATCAGGCGTTAATGGAGTTTGGTGCTTTACAATGTGTACCAAAATCGCCCAAATGTACTTTTTGTCCACTTGCATTATCCTGCTACGCAAGTAAAAAGGGCTTGGTTAAAAAACTTCCGGTAAAAACAAAAAAGATCAAACAATCTGTTCGATATTTCTATTTTTATTACATTGACAATGGCAAATTCACTTATCTCGAGAAACGAATGAAAAACGATATTTGGAAGAATCTCTATCAATTCCCATTAAAAGAAACAGAAAAAGAGCTTTCTGAAATGGAGGTAATAAATTTGGGGATTCCATTCGGAGCGAACATGAAAGCAAACATTAAATCCATTTCAACCAAAAGGAAACACATATTAAGTCACCAAATTCTATATGCACGCATCGTTCACGTTGAAACTGAAGCGTTGGATAATTTTAGCACAAAATATATTCGTATAAATAAAAAAGATATTTCTAAATTTGCAATACCGAGATTGCTCGAACATTTTATTGAAGTTTTAAATATTGGATAAATAAAAACCATTTTTGTTCGATTATGATTGTGGAATTTGTATCTTTAAATGTTAATCTATAAAAAATAAATTATGTCGGTAAACAAAGTTATTTTAATTGGACATGTGGGTAAAGACCCGGAAATAAGACACCTTGATTCAGGTGTCGCTGTGGCAAGTTTTTCGTTGGCAACATCAGAGTCGTACAATGCAAAAAATGGCGAAAGAGTTACCACTACTGAATGGCACAATATTGTGGTATGGCGAGGTTTAGCCGAAGTAGTAGAAAAATATGTAAAGAAAGGCTCAAAACTTTATATAGAAGGAAAAATTACAACAAGGCAGTATGAAAAAGATGGGCAAACAAAATATTTTACTGAAATTGTTGCCAATAATATGGAAATGTTAGACTCAAGGAATTCGTCAAAAGAACCTTCTGATAATTTAGGGCAAGCTGGTGCTGCTGCTGCTGCTACACAACCAACTTCAACAGTTAACGAGCCCGAAGTTGATGGCGCAAGTGGGGACGAAGATTTACCCTTTTAATTCATTAGCTGGACAAGCCTGAACAAAAGAGGGATATAGAAAGTAAGAAAATAAAAATAAAATTTGGAAACAGTACCGCTTTTTGAAACTGCCATGATAGGCAGCTGGAACATTCAATTTCATCCATTAACATTAAACATTGCTGTCAGCATTGTAATTGTGTTGCTATTAATACTAAGTTCAGCTTTAATCAGTGGTTCTGAAGTAGCATATTTTTCGCTCAGTGCCGCTGACAAACATAAGTTGAAGAAAATAAATAAAACAAACCAGCGTGTACTAAAGAATTTGGAAACTCCTGAAAAGCTTTTGGCAACAATACTTGTTGCCAATAATTTTGTAAATATTGGCACTATTATTTTAGCCACAAATATTACCAGCAATTTAATAACCATTGAAAATTCGCAGGTAATTGAATTTTTGCTTCAAATTGTACTAATTACATTTTTCTTACTTCTTTTTGGCGAAATTTTCCCAAAAGTTTATGCCACTCATTTTGCATTGGGGTTTGCCAAGTTTATGGCTCTCCCTCTGCAAATACTCGAAAAAATATTTCGACCAATAAATTCCATCTTAATTTACTCCACTTCTTTTGTGAATAAAAGAATGCAAAAACATCGAAAAGAAATATCAATAGACGAAATTTCACAAGCACTGGAATTAACTTCCGATCAAGAGCTTTCGGAGGAAAAAGACATTTTAGAAGGCATTGTAAAATTTGGAAATAAAAATGTGGAAGAAATTATGAAACCCCGCGTTGATGTGGTTTCAATAGACATTAAAACGGACTTTTTAAAGGTTTTACAAGTAATCAACGATTCCGGCTATTCACGAATTCCGGTTTACATCGACTCGTTCGACAATATTAGCGGAATTCTCTACATTAAAGACATTTTACCTCACAGCCACAAAGGGGAATCGTTCAAATGGCAAACACTAATAAGGGTGCCATTCCACGTTCCTGAAACTAAAAAGATAAGCTCGCTTTTAAAAGAATTTCAAAAGAGAAAAGTACACCTCGCAGTTGTTGTAGATGAATATGGCGGAACTGCTGGGATTGTTACACTGGAGGATATCCTGGAAGAGATTGTTGGCGAAATTGTCGATGAATTTGACGAAGAGGAAAAGTTCTTTTCAAAAATTTCAGACAATACTTTCTTGTTCGAAGGCAAAGTGCTTTTGGGCGATTTTTATAAAGTGGTGGAATGTGACGATTCTGTTTTTAATGATGTAAAAGGTGATGCAGATACTTTGGCCGGAATTATTTTAGAATTGAAAGGTGAAATTCCAATACTTCACGAAAAAATTAAGTGTAAACAATTCAACTTTACCATCGAAGCTGTGGACAATCGCCGGATCAAACAAATTAAAGTTGAAATAAAAACCGAAAAAGATTAATAGATTTTTGGCACAACAAGTAAAAAGACAACACTTTTACTCTTCCGACATTCGGCAAAATAGATGTTGCGAACAAATAATTGGAGATTATTTTCGTTTAAAATCAATATGAATTCAATGAAAATTAAGTTACTGTTTTTTATGGTCATACTTTTTTTGATAGGGTGCAAAGAAAAATACACCCCAAAACCACACGCATTTTTCCGGATAGATTTTCCGAAGAAACAATACCACACACTGCCAAATGGGTTTCCTTACAAATTTGACGTTCCAAATTATTCGAAAATAACACCCGACAAATACAACCCCGAACAACCATTTTGGATAAATATAACGGTTCCTGAAAACCGGGTTGAAATCCATATCTCGTATTACGATTTGGAAAAGAAAACACATTCAAAAAAAACACAATTGGCTGAATTGATGGAAGAAAGCCGGCGGCTGGCCTACAAACATTCAATAAAAGCCGATGCTATTGAAGAGCAAGTTTTTATGAATCCGGGAAAAAATGTTTTTGGGATGATTTATAAAATTAGCGGAAATGCTGCTTCGCCATTCCAGTTCTTTTTAACCGACAGTACCAGCCATTTTTTGCGCGGTGCATTTTACATCCGCGAAGTCCCAAACATCGATTCGCTGCAACCGGTTATCGACTTTATTGAACCCGATATTATCCGGCTTATTGAAACCACAACCTGGAATTAATGCCATTTGTAAAAAAAATAAACAACGATATTGGGACATTGGGAATCTGGAAATTGTCGGAAACTGCAAGCAATTTAGTTTCAAAATTTAATTTTTCGACAAAGGAAAAAGGAGAATTCACAAAAATTAAAGTGGATAGGCGAAAAACGGAATATCTGGCCACCCGGCTTTTATTACAAAATTTGTTGAAAGAAAAAGCTGAAATTAAATACCTCGGATCAGGGAAACCAATATTAAAAGAAATTCAAAAAAACATAAGTATCTCACATTCATCAGATTTTGTTGTGGTTTTGCTTTCTAACAACCAAATCGGAATCGATGTAGAAAACACAAATCGAAATATAAAAAAAATAGCCAATCGTTTTCTTTCTGAAGCCGAATTGAAGCACACTCAAAAACTTGAAAATTGGCAACCGGCCACAGTTTTGTATTGGAGTGCTAAAGAAGCGATTTTTAAATGCACAGAGCAACAAGGAATCCAGTTTAACAAACAAATATTTATACCTTCATTCGAGATAATAAACCAAGGGCTGTTTACAGCTACTTTAACTTGTAACAACACAATTACAAACTATAAACTTTGGTATTATTTTTACGAAAACAATGTGATAGTTTATTGTGTTGAATAAGAAAATAGAATAACATGAAACGTACAGAAAACCAGGTTTTGATCATTTTTGGGGCTTCAGGCGATTTAACGAAAAGGAAATTAATACCGGCACTTTATAATCTCTACAAACAAAATTTACTTCCCGACAAATTTGCAGTTTTGGGCGCATCGCGTTCTTCGTTTACCGATGACGAGTTTAGGAGCAAAGTAGAGGAGTTTTTACCTGCAGGTGAAAGTGTTGAAACATTCAAAAAAATGCTTTTTTACCAGCCTGTCCAAACCAACAAAGCAGCTGACTTTGTTTCTCTAAAAAATCGTTTAGAAGAAATTTCTTCCGATTTACAAATGGAAAAAAATTATGTTTTTTACCTTTCCACTCCCCCATCGCTCTACGAAATTATCCCCAAGCTGCTATGGGCAAATGGGCTAAGCAAATCAAAAAAATATTTTAGGAGGTTAATTGTTGAGAAACCTTTTGGTACAGATTTGCTTTCGGCGAAAAAACTGAACGTAAACCTTTTGAATTATTTTAACGAAGAACAAATTTATCGTATCGACCATTATTTGGGAAAAGAGACCGTTCAAAATATGTTGGTTTTACGTTTTTCAAACGGAATTTTTGAGCCACTGTGGAACCGTAATTATGTTGAACGGGTTGAAATTACTTCGGCTGAAAGCTTGGGGGTTGAAAACCGCGGGGGATACTACGACCATTCGGGAGCCATGCGCGATATGTTGCAAAACCACTTGTTGCAATTGGTCGGATTTGTAGCCATGGAACCACCAGTTGTTATTGAAGCAAACGCCATTCGAAATGAAACTACAAAGGTATTTCAATCGTTGCGCCCCATTTCCGAAAACCAGGTACCAAGATATGTGATTCGTGGTCAATACACCGAATCGAAAATAAAAAATGAAAAGGTTGTTGGTTATCGCGATGAGCCAGGAGTAGATCCACTTTCGCGCACCGAAACATTTGTAGCACTAAAATTTTTTATCGACAATTGGCGTTGGGCAGGTGTCCCCTTTTACATTCGCACCGGAAAAAAATTACCAACGCGGGTAACCGAAATTGTCATTCATTTTAAAAGTGTACCCCATCACTTGTTTGGTTCGCGGAAATCTTCTGCAACAACCAACAATCAACTTATTATAAGAATCCAACCCGACGAAGGAATTCTTCTCAAATTTGGCATGAAAACCCCCGGCACCGGTTTCGCTGTGCAAACTGTAAACATGGATTTTCATTATTCCGACCTGGCCGGCACCCTTGTTCCGGCTGCTTACGAAAGACTATTACTTGATTGCATGCAAGGCGATGCAACTTTATATACACGCGGCGATGCTGTTGAACAAGCCTGGCAATTTGTTCAACCCATAATTAATGCATGGCAAACCAATCCTGAAATTCCAATTTATGGCTATCCTGCCGGAACCTGGGGACCCGAAGATTCAAATAAATTAATGACAAATGGCGAGTGGCGATTTCCATGTAAAAACCTCACCGACGATGGACTTTATTGTGAATTGTAGCTTATATTTTTTTACTAACTTTGTCGAAATAAATGAATTACGATGATTACAAATACTGAAGTTAAAATTTTTGCTGCTCCCAAAAAAGTATATAAAGCAATTGCTAAGGAAATTTTTAAACTCACACAAAACTCTTCGCAAGCTCGTTTCGACATTTCCCTTTCGGGGGGGGATTCGCCAAAAGGGCTTTTCAGAAAATTAAGCAACAAGTACTCCGATGCAATTCCATGGAGCAGGATCCACTTTTGGTGGGGCGACGAAAGATGTGTCCCTCCCACTGACAACGAGAGCAATTATAAAATGGTAAATGACTATTTATTGTCAAAAATTTCTATCCCTGAAGAAAATATTCATCGAATAAAAGGGGAAGGAAACCCAACTAATGAAGCCGAAAGATATGCTGCTGAAATAAAAGAGAACCTCAATTCCAGAGGCAAAATTCCTGTTTTCGATTTAATAATTTTAGGACTTGGCGACGATGGGCACACTGCATCTATTTTTCCCCACCAATTAGAATTGTTCGAAAATGAAAAAATTTGTACGGTTACCCAGCATCCAATCACCGCACAAAAACGTATTACGCTAACCGGACGCACAATAAATAATGCCAATCGTATTTTCTTTTTGGTCATTGGGGAAAATAAAGCTATGCGTATTTCAGAAATTATGAACGATGATGAAGCAGCAAAACTACTTCCAGCCTATTACATTTCGCCAAAAAATGGAGAATTAATTTGGTTTTTGGACGAACCGGCAGCATCAAAAATACAATAAAACAACTTCGCTTCAGGAACATATCCAGCAAGCCCACACAGGGTTCAAAACAAAAAATGACCGCTACAAACTGACAGCTTTTTTCCCTTATTTCACCGCCTTCAATTTTAAAACTTCCGTTCCAAATTTTTCGGTTTCGGCAATAACATCTTCTACACAACCCGAAGTAAGTTCGCAGGCAATAACATGGTTCCCTGCATTGGGGAATGCAACTTTAACTTTGCTATCGGGATTTGTCCCCAATTGTTTGAACATTTTTAACATGGCACTTACTTTTACGGTCTCGTCCTGATGTGTATCATCTTTATAATAATAACCCAAAAAAACAGGTGCTGTAACATTTTTGTAAGTCTCCTTTTTCATGGTTGCATCAATCAACTGCTGTAAATAAACGGTAGCCTCCATCCTGTATTTACAATTCCAATATTGACAATCTTTCGACCCAAAATCTTCATTGGTAACCCTATATTTACCCCCATTCGATTTTCGTCCAATTTGCAACCCCCAGGGTTTCGAGAGCAGAAATGCCGCACTATTATTTATTCGGATATTTGGGGAGTAAAGGATTAAGCCCTGAACATATTCAGGAAAATCGGCTGCCAGTTGTAAACCCAATGTTCCACCTGTTGAAGTACTCATAATTATTACCTTCTTGCCAAGGCTGCGTGCAACCATCAAACCCTCTTTTGCCGACTCCCACAACCGGTCGGGTGTCATATCAATTAAAGGATCCTCCGTTTCAATACCGTGCGAAGCCAAACGTGGAATATACAAATTACATCCAAATTTCCTCGCAAACCGCACATGGGCAGGATAACCTTCGTACCACGATGCTGAAAACCCATGCAAATACAATACTGCATAATTTGTGCGCTCTTTTATAGAATCGTTGGCCCAGAAAATTCGCGATTCATTATCAGGTTTTAGTTTTAGGCCAGCATCATTTTTCTTTACAAATTTTTCGATATTCCCAATACTCGCCGAAATAGAAGGTAAATATTTATTAAGCACTGGTTTGCTGGGTTTTGGTCCAAGCAAATAAATAGCAATTGCCAACAAAACCACAATTCCAAGAAAACGTCGTATTCGTTTCATTTTATTAATTTTTATAGCGAAAATACAATTTTATATTTGGGGAATGAAATCATTGTTACCACTCAGTAGTATAAATGAAAATTAAGTCGTTGTTTATCAGCCAGTACTGTCATGATTTTTGTTCAAGAAAAACAAAAATACCGCCAAAACTACAGATTTCGACAACATTTACCCAAGCTTTCCATAGGAATCCTACGGACCTATGGGAAAAGCAAAGGGCTATTGATAAGCAATACTTTAAACTTGCTGAGTAGAAACCATTGTTTTGGATTTTACTCGATCCCCACTTTTTGAAAAACAATTCCCTGATACGCACTTTTCCAGCCGGCTTCGAAAAGGCACCCCAAATTCATTTTATCAATTTTTGTGATGTCGGAATAAGCAGCAGAGCCAGCAAAAAGCAGCTTTTTAAGTTGCCAGGATTTGCCTTGATCGGTACTTATTTTAAGTTGCATGTTCGATCTTGAACTCTCGCTGGCAGGATTTAAAAAGTAGAGGGTATTTCCATTATTATCGGCGAGCAAACTGCCCTGGCAAATGGGTTCAACAAGTGCCGTGTCGGATTGAATGTCGCTCCACGATTTCCCGCCGTTTTTGCTAAAACTTATTTTACGTGCCTTTTTTGTACGATCGTAATTGCGCATATTTAAAATCAGCGTTCCGTCAGCAAGCTCGGCAACGGTACATTCATTCACTTTATCTTGCGGAGTTGTTCCTCCCAATTTCCATGTTTTTCCATGATTATCGGAATAGATAACATGTGAAAAATATTTATTCGAGCCTGCTTCAATGTGGTCGCAGGGAATTACCATCCTCCCTTTGTATTTTTTGTTTTCGAGCTGGATTCCATGGCACGGACCGGTTGCGTACCATGTCCAGTTTTTCTTTTTTACCGATGAAGTAAACTCTTTTGGCGTACTCCAGGTTTTGCCATCGTTGGACGACGATGAAACAAAAACCCGACGGGAATCTTTGCTTTTTTGTTTAATAATTTCACTTTCGCGATCTTCACCCAAATTCCAGGTCATCAGCAAATGAATATCACCGGTTTCGCGATCGACCACCGGTGCCGGATTACCACAAACATTCTCGTTATCGTCCCAAACAACTTGAAGCGGGCTCCACGTTTTTCCACCGTCGTTCGAGCGTTTCAAAACCAAATCAATATTTCCGGTATCTGAGCATCCTTTTTTCCGTCCTTCGGCAAATGCTAAAACAGTTCCCGGTTTCGTGGTAACAATTGCCGGAATACGAAAACATTTGTAGCCTTCTTTTCCACTTTCAAAAATATAATTGAGCGACTGCTTACTTTTTACGATTGCACTAATTGGAACCGCCTGAAATGTCATGCTTGCCCGGCTACCTTCGTACAAAATACCCACGGTGTAATCATCAATTTTAGTGAGGCAAGAGTAACCGTAGCCACTTCCTTCGTCGAGTAACAACTGCGCATTTTCGGGCCAACTGTTTCCATCGTCGAAACTTGCTTTTATGGTCATGTGGTTTCGCCCGCATTTGGTATTCGGGTTTGAAAACAACAGCAACTGCTGCTCTTTTCCATTCACAAAAAACGTCTCTTTTATGATGCTTGCCATACAAGTGGGTTCCTGTAAAATATTGGTCCGCGAGGTAACATGTTTTTGCCATGTTTTCCCCAAATTGCCAGTAGTGTAAACCGACCTTCCGTTTGTTTCCGTTTTATCTTTGCTGTTCCTGTTGTCGCGCATGTTCAACATTAAATTTCCATTGTCGAGTTCAACCACTTGCGACTCGGTGGTATTCGATTTTGCGCCCGTGCCAATTTTCCATGTTTTGCCGTGGTCCTTGCTCCAAATAATAGTGGAATGTGGCATCTCCCCTTCATCTTTAAACTGCGCCGGGAAAACCAGTGTTCCATCTTTGAGGGTAATCCCTTTCCCGGGGCCTTGCAAAAGCAGGTGCCATTTCGGATCTTTAATTTGTTTTGTAATGTTAATGGGTTCCGACCAGGTTATCCCATCGTTTTCCGATTTCACCAACATTAACTGGCTCGTCGATTCGGGATCCAATCCCGGTTTCGATGCCAGCCAGTTTCGTTTTCCGGGATAACCGTAAGCCCACACAGCAGCTACCCAAATAGTATTTGTTTCCCGATCAACCAACACCGAAGGATCGCCAATTCCGTTTTGATTGTTGGGTAAACCACCCCACTCGCCCATGTCCATAATTGTTTTCATCGGCTCCCACGAACGGCCACCATCTGTGCTGCGGCTCATTCCAATATCAATGTCTTCCTGCAGGTCGGAGGAATTGTTATGGCGCATGTCGTAAACGGCAATCAATGTTCCTTCGTTGGTGGTTGCCAGGCCCGGAATACGGTAGGTATTTACACCGTTGTCGTTGTGTTTTCGCAGGGCAATTCCGAGACGCTGTGGAACCGGGACTTCATTATTTTGACCCGTAAATATTTTATTTCCAATTTTTATTGAAGTGAAAGAGGCTCCCAACTTATCGAAGATATTAGCCTTATCTTTTAATTTTACCGACAACGAGAAATAGTTGACTCCCATTTTTAATTGCTGATTTCCAGAAAATGAAAGTTCATTTTGAGCGATTTGAGCCGATCCGAAACTTGTTTTATCGCGTAAATAAGGTCGCTCTTCGGTGTAAAAGAGTTCTGCCATGCCGGCATCGTTTTTTACATTGTCGCCAAATAATTCAACAACAATTTCTTTTGCAAAAATTGGAGTTGAATCACCCTTCACTTTTATGTTAATTTGAAATACAGGATTAACTTCATTCGCTTTTAATATTGGCGAATGAAAATAATGCACCGTTACCGAATCCACCTTCATTGTTTCTGCCGATGTAACTTTTTGTGCCATCAAACTAAAAAAGACAAAGAGGTTCAGAAGAATAACTATGCTCCATTTATGTTTAAAAAGTTTCATGTTTGTTTATTTATTTGATTTTTATTCTTTTATATTCTCTGTTCAATGGAATACGGTTGGAGTAGTACTTTTTCCGCCAATCAAACTTTCAGGGATGCTCCCTCTCTTGTCAATTTCGTTTGACAGTTTAACTTTTCGCAATTTAGTGACAAATTAAATAAGTTTTGGCCTCTATTCCAAGAGTTGTTTATCGTTTGAGAAACTTGCGGACTGACAAATTTTTGCTACATGACTTTACTCGTCTCAACAATTATCCACATAGCAAAATTGGTCCGTATGTTTTTACAATAAACCTTGTAACCCATTCGATTGCAGATTACCTTAGGCATTGTTACGAAATAACATGACCATTCTGGCTTGTTCTTTTGCACGCTAACTGCGTTAAAAATCCTCGCTATAGCTTTGGCTATGACTACGTTTTTTGCCTTGTTATCGTACAAAATAACATCACCAGCTTTGTCCAACTTATTTCGTAATAATCCCTTATTCCAAAAACATCCATTTCCTACTTATCCAAGAATCCAGCTCGCTGGACAAACTTTTTTTATGAATTATTTTGGAATAAGATGAACAATTTAGGGGAAGATATTTTATTCTTTTGCAAGCTTGAAAAATTGACGAACAGTGGCACGAATGAAACCCCTCGCAGCTAGCTGACGAGATACTTCGATAGAGATTATTTTTAATTCGCTTCATGAAGCGGAAGATTTAATACAACAGATCCCCTCTGCAGGACTCAGTATCCAAGATTGGCAGGCAAGCAAGAGTTCGGATAATTAATTTCGTCAATCAAAAATCAAAGTCACACTGATGTATGAAAAATCTTATTCAAAATGATATAAAAAATTCACCAAGGCATCGTACGCGGGTTTATTCTCCCCTTCAATATCGACAATAATTTTTACTTGTATTTTTGCAATTCCCCGAAGGTTTTTAATATGGTTTAAAGAAACGGTAGCTCGTATTTTATCGTTCACTTTTACCGGCTGCTGAAAACGTAATTTCTCAATTCCATAATTCACAATCATTTTAACATTCCGCACATCAACCACATTAAACCACAAAAAAGTTAACATTGAAAGCGATAAATACCCATGAGCAATGGTAGATTTAAAAGGCGATTCTTTTGCCGCACGTTCTGGATCGGTATGAATCCATTGATAATCCAATGTAGCGTCTGCAAATTTATCAATTTGCCCCTGTGTTATTTGAATATATTCAGAAACCCCAATTTCTTTCCCTAAAAGTGCTGCAAATTCTTCGTAATTATTAATTATTCGTTTCCCCATAAGTATTTTTTTAGCGGGTACAAAATAAAAAAATTTATGGGTTACGCTGTTGATATGTTTCTATAAACGTAAAAATTAAATCCGGTTTTACAAACAACCAATGAATTTTAAGACCGGATGTTCTAAATTTTAATTCTACATTATTATCCACTTTATTTTCTCACCTTTACGACCTCTTTCAAATTAGAATGAAAAACATAATTAAAAGCACAACTTTTCTTGCAATACTTGCTTGCATGTTGTGGTCAACAGCCTTTGTTGGAGTAAAAATTGGACTGCAATTTCAATCGCCATTTCAGTTTGCAGGAATACGTTTTTTTATTTCGGGGATACTTATTTTTATCTATTTCGGAAAGCCAAAACAGTATTTTTCTGAAATAAAAAAGAACTGGAAATTCATACTTTTGCTGGGGTTCGTTCAAATTTTCACTCAATATGCCCTGTTTTACAGCGGGTTGAATTTAATTCCCAGTGCACTGGCTGCAATGATAATTGGCTCCTCTCCCCTTTTTATTGCGGTGGTTGCACATTTCTCTTTTCACAACGATAAAATGACCCTGCTTAAAACGGGCAGTATTTTAATTGGTGTAATAGGAATTGCAATAATCACACTTGGCAGGGCAAAAGTAGAAATGAAGGGAGAATTAGAATTTTTGGGAATTGGATTGCTTTTGGTAAATAATCTCGTATCAGGATATTCGAATGTTATCATTGTAAAAAAATCAGCAGGTATTTCACCCGTTGTTTTAAGTTCTACTTCGTTAGTTTTGGGTGGATTACTTTTGTTTTTGGTTTCAATTCCAAAAGAAGGGATTAATCTGGGGCCATTCCCTGCAAGTTACTATTTTGCACTGGCTTGGTTGAGTTTTTTATCGGCTGCAGCCATTACAATTTGGTACACACTTTTAAAACGCCCGGACGTAAAAGTTTCAATACTAAATGTTTGGAAATTTCTTATTCCCGTGTTGGGGGCAGCATTAAGTTGGATAATTTTAACCGACGAAAATCCGGATTTTACCTCCATTTTGGGAATGGGAATAATTGCACTCTCGCTTTTGGCACTAAATTATGCCAACCGGAAAGCCCGATAATTGTTCCAACTATTTTGTGTTTGAGCCAGAAAATCCGAATTCTGCGTTACGCTCGCCAGAAAAACAGTCATTTACAAAAGTAAAATCCTTTATTTTCTGACTTCGCAAGCCTTGAATTCGAACTTTCTGGCTCAAACACCAACTTCAAAATAAACGATAAAAATCTCTTTTTAAAAAATTACCTACTTTATGGACAAACACTACTTATTCAATTTTACTGCCTTTAACACAACACTTTTAAATTGCTTGTTGTTTGCCGAAATTATTCGGATTAAATAAAGTCCCGGTGCAATATCTTCCATATTTATTCGAATACTTGAATTGTAACTTTCCAAAACAAACCTTTTTATTTTGCTCCCCTGCGCGTTAAATACATCAATTGTGAAATTTCCATTCGCTAACTCTGGGTTATCCAAAACAATATTAAATCCATCGTTGAATGGATTGGGGTACATTTCTACGTTCAAATCCAACTTAGTTTCAGCATTGTATGGCGAACCATATATTTCCGAGGAAGCTCTCCAACTCGATGGCAGTGCATTATCCAAACCGGTATCAATCAATTCCAAAGAATATCCGTCACCGTCTGCCAGCTCCGGCCACGGAACCGTGTCGGTGTAAGTAACTGAATCGACAAGCTGGTTTAATCCATTCTTCAACAAGATTGTTTCCCCGCCGTTGCTCAGCCTTTTTTGATATTGACTTGAAGCTTTAAATTTGTACACACTCTTAAATAAAGCAGTATCGTTAGTTAGTACCAAACCAGCTCCCGGCTGAATACTTTCCCCATTTTTAAATGAATATTCAATACCTTCAGAAAAAGTAAATCCTTGTAAATGTACCGGTGCATCACCTGCATTTACCAGTTCAATAAATTCAGGATAATCAGTTTCCGGGTTGTACATTATTTCGTCAATAACTACATTCTCACCAAAAACGTCATCAAATAAAAACGATTTTTCTGCCAATGCACTCCAGGTGTAATCGGCTTGCGAGTAAAACCTGGCCTTTAAAATTGTACTGTACCCAATTTCTACCGGTTCAGAATATTTTGTTCCCTGAATGGCGCCCCCAACCCTTCTTGGGTCTGTTCCATCAATTGTAAAATAAATATTGCCATTCGAAGAATTTGGATTTACAAGTTTTACAATTTTTTGCCATTCAGTACTCCGTTCATCAATTTCAATAACAGGTGGCATATAATTGGGAAACAAATTATTTCCTACATCCCTAAATTGGCCGATTACAATATCTCTGCGTTGCGGAATATACTCTTCTAAAACCTTGTTTACCTCCGGTACCCAAAATTCGTTTTTTGTATAAGTTGTATCCGATTCTTCTTGAAGATAATCACCCCAGCGGGCCGACTCAAGGATAATCGCCTCTTCAATTTCGTTTTTTCTGAACAGGAAGCTTTTTTCGAAATTCTCCGGGGTTAAAACGCCATCATTAAAACAGTGTTTGTAAACCGCATCGGCAAACATCATCCGGTATTCCGGGTTCTTTTTTAACAAAGTATGGATTTCTGTCGGACCTCCTTCATCATTCTTTTTGGTATTGTTATAATCTACTTTGGAATAGCGCATAACATGCTCGGCATCCCATGTATAAAAGCGGAAGCCAGTTTGTTTGATCCTATTTCTCGCCGCATAATAATTTTGATGTGCCCAGTCGTAATTTCCAAGATAAAAATTCAGGAGCATGTAATCGATAAACGCCGGAAGATCCAGGTATTTTTGAATGTCTTGTAATCCTTTTTCTGTACTTAAGCCTTCGCGTGCCCGTGCCAGCATTTCCAAATAAAATTCGTTTGAGCCTGACACAATATCATTTGGGTTGTGTTTTATGACATCAAAATCTTCTCTCTCAGCATCGAGATATTCCGACAAAAAAGCATCGTCCGGTCGCTCGTGCAAATCATACAGCCCCCAATACAAACCATTCAAATATAAATGAACGTATCTACCATGAAAACTCAACCAGCCCATTTCGTTTTGCATA
>JAKIST010000041.1 GCA_021648495.1 Draconibacterium sp. | reverse complement strand
ATTTTGAATTAGGTGAATTTAGCAGGATGCAATCAAAAATCGAAAAGAAGTGGAATGTTTATCACCGCAACCGTCACAACAATATATATTTATACGACATAACAAGCAGCTACTTTGAAGGGACAGAAAATGCCCTTTCAGCTTTTGGGTACAACAGGGACGGCAAAAAAGGAAAGAAACAGGTAACCATAGGGCTTATTGCCGACAGTAAGGGTTTTCCTTTGAAAATAGAAGTTTTTGAAGGAAATGAAATTGACCACAAAACTGTAAATGGACAATTAAAAGCTATAAAAGAACAATTTGGCGCAAAGTCTATTGTTATGGTTGGCGACAGGGGGATGCGCATCCGATTAAATTTAGAAGAGTTACCGGAAGATGAAAAACAGGATATTTTCTACATAAGTGCTCTGACAAGCAGCGAAATACGGGCATTAATAAAAGACAACGTTATCCAGTTGGAGTTATTTTGTTCTTTAACAACTTGAAAAATTAGCGAATAGCGTGCTATTCAAGGATTTTTTTCAAGGAAGTTAAAGGGCGAAAGAACAAGCACAAATGATCAGGCTATTACTTGACAGTTCCTTTGTTGAACTTATTGTACCTCCACCGGGTGGCTTGGAGCCACCTGGTGAATAAATTGATTGAATGGTGCATACAAAAACTATTCACCCGGTGACGGAAAGTCATCGGGTGAAGGTCTCAAGTAGTTATTATTTATACTCTTATCTAAATTCTACAATGATAACAAATTTTACAGGAACATTTTTGCCCCGTTGCGAACCGGGTTTCCAATCGGGCAGGGTTTCAATAATTTCTACTCCCGCTTTTCCTAACTTTGTATTTTCTTCTTCAACAACTTTTACATCGGCAACTTTACCTTTTGCATTTACTGTAAAACCTATTTTTGCTTTTCCCTTCAAATTATATTTTTCTGTTTTATTCTGAACATATTTTGAAAGAAAATCGGAACCTCCCGGAAACGCCGGCATATCTTCTACAATATAGAAAACTTCTCTATCAGTATCTTTTATTGGTGAAGGTGGAGGAGGTGCCAATTCCTTTTCTTTTGATTTTAGTGGCAGTGGCGGCGGTGGTGTCCCTTCCACAATTCTGGGTTCAGAAACTTTTGGCGCCTTAACTTCTGATTCAGAAAAAGCAGCACTTGCACCAATTACATCTTCTTCCATTAAAAAAGTATACTTGTTCTTTTCGGTGGCATTTCCCAATGCGGTAACAATATTATCAATTGTTCTACGTCCAACAAAAGAGATCACAATATTGGTACTCAAAGCTCCGGTATTTGTATCTACTTTTGGATTTGGATCAACCAAAGTAAAAGTTCCGTCCCTGTCAACCACCGTGCCAACAGTTGTTCCTTTTATTAAAACAATAGCACCAGGCAAAGGTTCACTAGTTTTTTCCTCAACAACTTTCCCGTGAATAGTCAACTCTTTTTCGCCTTTTTGAAGGGCAGAAATTGAACTTTCAGACACAGCAACTTTTACTTTATTATTTGGTTCGGCAAATGCAAAAAGCAAGAGCGCCAAAACTGGCAGTGCCCATACAAATTTTAACCGCCCAATGGCGGATGTTTTCTTTTTTGTCATCATTTTTAATCGATTTGTGTTAAGGGCAAAATTCAGGTTGTTGGTAACACCAATAATCTGCATGCCCATTAACTGGTTTAAAAGAATTGCCTGGTACCTGCCCACACTGTGCCCCTGCGCAAGAACACCTTTATCGGCGAGGTATTCATGGTTTTGTTTAATAGATCGTTCAAAGAACCAAATAAATGGGTTGAACCAAAAAATGACTGTTAACAGTTCTATAAAAAGCAGGTCGAACCAGTGGAACTCACGAATGTGCACTTTTTCGTGAGCCAGAATTTCCGGCAGGTCGTCCTGTGTATGAAATTTTGGATTAATAAATACAATATTGAAAAAGGAGAATGGTAAACCATATTTTTTGTTTTCCACTATTTGGACCCCATCAAGCGATTTCATGCGATATTTTACCATTAAATGCAAAAGGATAAGAGTCTGGCTCAGCAGCCGAAACAGGAAAATGGCAACTCCCGTTAAATAAACCAATAAAACGGTTTGTTGCCAGTTAAAGGTTGAAACTTCTGTTTTAGGTCCTGAAACAATTGAAATATTTTTAAAAGTGCCAGAAATGGTTTTAAAAACGGCTGCATTATTTTCCTGTTCAAGCAAAACAGGATACTGGATAGGGAAAAATGCGATTAAAACTGCTGAAATCAAAGCCGTTAACAGAAACCAGCGGTTGGCTGTGTAAAATGTTTCTTTGCGCAGGAAAAACCAGTAAACAATGTAAAAAAGTACAATCCCCGAGGAGGCTTTCAAAAGAAAAGCAAATAGAGTTTCCATGGCTATTTTTTGTTTTCACCTTTATTTAATCCAGTTTCAGTAATCTTTAGCATTTCTTCCAATTCAGCAATACCAATATTGTTTTCTTTAGCAAAAAAAGTGGCCATTTTTGGAAACGATCCATTAAAATAATTTTTCAGCAACGAACCAAACTGAAATTTTGTATATTCCTTTTTACTAACTGCAGGAAAAAACAAATACGTATTCCCAATTTTTTTATACGCAACAAACCCTTTGTTCCCGAGAACTTTCAAAACAGTGGCAACGGTTGTGTATGCAGGTTTTGGTTCGTTGAAACCGTCAACTACTTGTTTTACGACCCCCTCTTTTAAATCCCAGAGGATTTGCATAATTTGCTCTTCGGCTTTTGTAAGTGTTTTCATTTTTAAATTATGAGTAGTTAGTAATTAGTATTTAGTAATGAGTCAAGAGTACAAGAGTGCAAAAATCATACTAAATAGAGTCTGTCCATAAAGAAGGTATTTGGTTCAGAAAGGTCGAATTCAAGGCTTGCGAAGTCATAAAATAAAGGAGTTTACTCTTGTAAATGACTGTTTTTATGTCGAGCGTAACGCAGAAGTCGAACTTTATGGACGAACACTAAATAATTTTCTACTACAAACATAGTACTATTTTTTTAGAAATGCAACTATTTATATAATATTTATACTATATAAATAGTATTTTGAATTTTAAGTGGTGGCAGTAAGAAACCGTCACACATTTTTGACTGTTATATTACTTTGTGCTTATTGCACAAACTTGCCGTTCAAAATGAGCAAACCAAATTATTTTTGTAAATGTTTGTTAACAAGTCTTCAAAAATTCAAAATTATAGGTTTGCGCTAATATTTTTTCTATTTTGCAGTCCCTGAAAAAATGCCTTTTTAAAACGTTTTTATATGAATAACAAAAATATTTCGCGAAGAAAATTTATTGGAACAACTGGAATAACCTTTGTTGGGGCAACTATTTTACCATCAACCGTAATTGCAGGATTGGGGCATAAACCACCCAGCGATAAATTGAATATTGCCGGAATTGGCGTGGGTGGAAAAGGATATACCAATCTCCGCTTTATGGAAACAGAAAATATTGTTGCTTTTAGCGATGTGGATTGGGATTATGCCGGAAAAAATTCTTTTAAACGATGGCCACTTGCAAAAAAATATATGGATTACCGCGATATGTTCGACCAGCAAAAAGACATTGACGCAGTAATGATTGCAACACCAGACCACTCTCATGCCTTGCCGGCAATTTTGGCCATGCGCCAGGGGTTACATGCTTTTGTGCAAAAACCCTTGACTCATTCTGTTTACGAATCTCGGATTTTGCGCGAAACCGCCAATCGATATGGAGTTGCAACTCAAATGGGAAACCAGGGCAATTCTGCTGAAGGAATCCGGCAAATTTGTGAATGGATTTGGGCGGGCACAATTGGCGAAGTTACGCATGTTGACACCTGGACGAACCGTCCGATTTGGCCACAAGGACTTACTAAACCAACAAAAAGAAAACGTGTTCCGAAAACGCTGAACTGGGATTTGTTTGTTGGCCCGGCGAAATGGCGCGAATACAATCCAATTTATCACCCCTGGAATTGGCGTGGTTGGTGGGATTTTGGTACCGGTGCACTTGGCGATATGGGATGCCACATTATCGATCCTGTTTTTAAGGCATTAAAATTGGAATATCCAAAGGTGGTTGAAGCGAGTTCCAGTGCGTTTAACAACGATTCGCCACCAAATTCAGAATTCATTCGATACGAATTTGAACGACGGGATAATTTGCCAAAAGTTGGAATGCCGGCGGTAAGCGTAAATTGGTACGATGGAGGTTTTATGCCACCACGGCCTGATGAATTACTTGATGGTGAACAAATGGGTGACAATAGTGGTGGTTGTATTTTTCACGGATCAAAAGGGAAAATAATGTGCGGTACTTACGCTAAAAACCCAACTTTACTTCCAACTAAAGAGATGGAAGATTTTAAACAGCCAGAGAAATCAATACGTCGTATTTCGGATGCTATGAATGGAGGACACGAACAAGATTGGATTCGTGCTTGTAAAGAGAACAAGGATGCCCGTGTTGAAGCTTCTTCGAATTTTAATTACTCTTCACTGTTAAACGAAACAGTGGTAATGGGTGTTTTGGCCGTTCGCCTGCAAAGTTTACAACGCAAATTGTTATGGGATGGACCAAATATGCGATTCACAAATATTGGTTCCACAGATTATATAAAAGTACTTTCTCAAAACGATTTTGAGGTGTTGGATGGTGACCCAAAATTCAAAAAAAAATATGAAACAATGCCTGCTTTGGAAATGGCAGAAGAGTGGATCCGCCACAATTATCGGTCTGGTTGGGAGCAGGTTTAAAAATTCATTCACACGTAGGCAGGAATCTATTCAACTTATGTGAGATTCCCATTTACAAGTGAATAAAATGGGAAAGCTGTGAAGAGTAGAATTTAAAGAATTCGAATTCGGCAAACAACCTTTTTCCCAAATAAGAAAACGCTGAATCTAAGAAAAAATGTCATTACATTCTTCAAAAACCTTATTCAGATTTTATCAGGATGGAATCGCTTTAAGCGATGCTATCCGTTAATATTTAAGGAGTTGTAAATTAATAAACGCTTGTTTTGTGCGTAGATATTTTGTTTTTCAGCGAGTTAAAAAATCTGTTAATAGTGGTTCTATTTAAAGAGTTTTTCAAAGAAGATAAAAAGCAAAAGAACAAGTAGAAATCGAGTGGTTATTTGCTTACAACTCCTAACCTGATTAATTCATAAGTTTTTGTTATGAAAAGGCAAAATGCAAAGAGTAAAGGTGAGTGCAAATTTTTGATTCGCAGGAATAGCCTTAGCTATTTCGAGAATCTGAAATTGAGTATCGCCTTTAATCAAAGCAGTTTGGCTTTGCAATAGAACAATTTGTGGATTATTCAGGCTAAGGCTAGCATCCAACCTCCCTACGGTCGATGAATATCATCCTGTTTCCCACCTTTTTCGACTTTAGTTAAACAATAGGTTGTTAACCTGTATTTTGGTTTCGGAATAGAATGATTTGTGAATAATACAGATTATAACCATGTGGACGTGGATTATTGGCAAGTCCTAAAATAGCCTTTTTGATAACCGGGATTATTTTATTATCGAGCTTCAATATTTACTTTTGGGCATACCGCTCAATTAAAATGGTGTACTTCATTATTTTATCGCATCTTCAATTTCTCTGAAAGCCTGTTTAAATGAGATGGCATCACCTTTTTGTGCCTTTGCCCTTCGATATTCCTTTATCTCATCCAGCTCCTCAGAATCAGCCAAGAGTTTTTCATAAATTTTAACAGGAATCTGAACGGCTATTTTGCGACCCTTTTTGTGGGTTACAAAGTTTTCTTTGTTCATATTTTTCTATGCAAAAATAGTTGTTAAACAAATGATAAACAAGAAAATGATTTTACAACGCTGCTTTGCCAAAATCAAAACAAATTGCTTCCGCGTGAAACTACTTTACGAAAATAATGGGCAACGATAGTTATTTCACCGCCCGGAGCATGGATGTTTTTATTACTAAACTTCGTAAATTCCTTGCCGCCGATACCAACATTGAAATTAAAAATATTCATGGAAACGGGTTCTTGTTTGAAGTAAAGGAAACAATTTAACTTTTGTTGTTGTGAATTGGGTGCAACGGTAAAAAAATAATCTGCGTATTTATTTTCGTTAATAACCTGAGTTCGATTTTTTCCTTTTATTTTTTATTAATAAATTGGAGGAAAATTTAATCGGCCTATTATGTTACAGATTAAATTCAATACCTAATATCAACTAAAATTTAAAAGATGAACAATAGCAATTCCCGCCGAAGCTTTATGAAATCGATGCTGGCAGTTCCATTTGTTGCTTCCGGATTACCCCGGTTAATTTCCCCTGCTGATTCTGTTTCCGAAAAATTTGGGTACAAATTTAAAACCAGCCTGAATGTGTACTCGTTCAACCAACCTTTACGCGATGGCAAAATCGATTTATTTGATGTACTCGATTTTTGCGCCGAGCAGAATTTCGATGCCATTGACCCAACTGGATATTATTTCCCCGGCTACCCCGAAGTTCCTTCCGACGATTTTATGCGCCGTTTTAAACGACGAGCTTTTCTTTTAGGGCTCGATATTAGCGGGACCGGTGTGCGGAACGATTTTACCGTTCCCGACCCTGCAGCAAGAAAAGCAGACATTGAGATGATAAGAAAGTGGGTTGTTGCTGCTGCAAAAATGGGAATCCCAAATATTCGGGTTTTTGCAGGAAAAACAGATCACGAAGGTTTTTCGCGCGACCAGGTTTTTGAGTGGATGGCAAAAGATGTTAAAACCTGCTGCGAAATTGGGAAAGAATATGGGGTGATTGTTGCCATTCAGAACCACAACGATTTTATTAAAACCGCCGCCGATGTAAACCGAATCTTTGAAATGGTAGATTCGGAGTGGTTGGGCTTGAACCTCGATATTGGAAGTTACCGCCAAAGTGATCCGTTTAAAGAAATTGAGCAAACAATTAAATACGCTGTTACCTGGCAAATAAAAGAAAACATGTGGATCGATGGAAAAGAAACTCCAACCGATTTGGTAAAACTTTTTAAACTTATCAAAAAAGGAGGTTACCGTGGATATCTGCCTATTGAAACACTTGGTGCCGGCGATCCTTATCAAAAAGTTCCGGTTATGATGGAAAAGATTCACAAAGTGATGGAACAAATTTAATGATGGAATCCGTTGTGAATTAAGGATTCCATTTCTTTGAGTATAAAATAGAGAGATGGAATCCTTAAAAATAAATATGCCTAATCTCAATATTTAATCTACACTTGAATAAAAAAAAGAAACCGTTCTCTTTAAAAAAGAACCGTTCTCTTTAAAACAAAAATATGTAACTGAACTGGAAGTTGAATGTGGATTTTCCGACCAGTCGATTATCGATAAATGCCTTTTACTTGGCGAATAAGTGGGCGAGCTTTTTAAAGCTGTTCGCAAATCGGAACAACTTTCGCTTGATTCAAATTCAACTTTTACAGAAATTGGCGATGAACTTACAGATATTTTTATTTATCTCTGTGCCATTGCCAACCGGAAAAACATTGACTTGGAAACTGCTTTCCGTGTAAAAGAAGAAAAAAATAAACATCGAATTTGGAAATAAATAAGCTGCCTAAATATCTTGTCACGTTGAGCTAAGGCTTTGTAAAATAATAAATGCTTCAAATTTAACGAAGTTTTTTTGGTTTTTAGCAACTTGATAAATTTGCGTATAGTCATGTTTATACAAAGATTTAGCAAAGAAGATAAAAAGCAAAAGAACAAGTTAAAAAGGAGTAGTTATTGTTTTACAATCCCTAAGTCGAAAAATGGGTTTTTCAAAGTGAAGGATTTTTCGACTATGCTGCCAATGACAGAATTAAGTGCTGTCATTTCGAGTGGGAACCCAACTTTATTGGGTCAAAATGAAATAATGACAGGAAGGGGGGCCGGACTTTCCTAAGTCTGGATTGTTTGTCGGAGTTAACCCAAAGGGATCGCTATGCGAGAAACTCCAACTCCCATTAAAACAACGTTCTACGTAATTCTGTCTTTAGTACGAAGAAGGAGGAGAATTCTATACTAATTTGAAAATGAGATTTCTCATTCGTGCCTCATTCGAAATGACAAGCACGATTAGCTGTTATTTTAATTTCGTGAAAACAAATTAGTTTTTACCCCGCAGAATGGCATTTTATTTTTTTAAATTGCTTAAAATTGAATCAAATGAACAATATTAAAATACCTTTCGCTGAAATGCAATCCGAATTCAAACGGATTTTATTGAACCATAATTTCACAAACGAAAAAGCAGATAAATGTGCAGGAATATTTGCAACAAACAGTCTCGAAGGAATTTATTCACACGGGGTTTACCGGTTTCCAAGGTTTGTGGATTACATAAAAAAAGGATACATAAATGTTGATGCCGAACCCGAGTTGGTTCACACTGTCGGTGCATTGGAACAGTGGAAAGGTAATTTGGGACCGGGCCCGTTAAATGCCGGAATTTGTGCAAATCGTGCAATGAAAATTGCTGAGGAAAACGGAATTGGTTGTGTCGCAATTGGAAACACCAATCATTGGATGCGTGGTGGAACTTATGGCTGGCAAGCCGCAAAAAAAGGATTTGCATTTATTTGTTGGACGAATACAGAAAAAAACATGCCCGCCTGGGGTGCGAAAAACGGTCACCTCGGAAATAATCCAATGGTTTTTGCCGTGCCTTTTGGCGATGGAGCAATAGTACTCGATTTTGCAATGACACAGTTTTCGTATGGAAAAATGGAAGCCGTTGAAATAGAAGGGAAACAACTTCCTTTTGCAGGAGGATTTAACGAAAACGGTGAACTTACTACTAATCCAGGCGAGATACTGGAAGCCAGAAGACCGCTGCCCATCGGTTTTTGGAAAGGAGCTGGCTTGTCGCTTTTGCTTGATATTTTGGCAACCATTTTATCTGCAGGTTTATCAACTCACAAACTCAGTGAACTGGAAGCTGAATACGGCGTTTCGCAGGTTTTTATTGCTATCGACATTAAAAAACTCAGCAATTTTCCGGCCATCGGAAATACTATTTCAGATATTATTGCCGACCTAAAAAATTCTACTCCAGATGAAACCAATGCTGAAATTCGCTACCCCGGAGAACGTGTTGTGCAAACCCGCGCTGAAAATTTAAAAGATGGAATTCCGGTAAATAAAAAAGTGTGGAATGAAATTTTGGAGTTGTAATCAGACTGTTTTGTTTAATAATTTTCTCTGTGCTCCTTTGTGGTTAAACTTTTCATACCAAAAAATATTTATTATGGAGTTTAACGATTATATTAATATGGTTCCTTTTGTGAAACAGGGGAATATGTACTTCCTCAAAACAATTATTCCCAGTAGAAAAGCCACTAAAAATTATTTAAAATGAAAAAAGAAATATATTTAGAAAAAGATGAAAAAGAAATTATGGAATCTTACGGAAAGGGTGAGTGGGAAAGTGTCAAAAAAGTTAAAGAGAAAATAGATTTTTACAAAGGAATAGCAAAAAACACGCTGGGAAAAGATAAAAGGATTAATATCAGAATCTCCAACAGAGATTTATTGGAAATTAAAAGAAAAGCTGTTGTTGAAGGAATTCCATATCAAACTTTGATTTACAGCATATTACACAAATATATTAATGGTAGTCTAATTGAAAAAGCTATTTAAAAATGAAATTAATTCTCATATCGGTTATTCTTTTATTTTCGGTTTCAATATTTTCGCAAACCAAAGTAATCCTTCTATGAACAGGAACACCAAATCCCGACCCGGAACATTCGGGTGGAAGCGTAGCAATTGTAGTTGGCACAACTCCATATATTGTTGATTTTGGTCCGGGATTGGTTCGGCAGGCGGCAAAAATGTCGCCGCGTTATGGTGGCGAATTTGAAGCCCTTTCAACTAAAAACCTTATGAAGATTGAAATTGTTTTCTTTTTTTGCTCATTTTATTAATGTTTTTTAAAGGTTGAAATTAAAATTTTTTATCTCAATTTTCAACCTTAACTTGCCGTCCTAAAATTGGGGAGTATTATAGGCATCTAAAACCAAACCTGGAAAAGTAGTTCTTTATCACCTGCTTTTTTGGGGTACTTCGGAAGATGATCTTCTAAAAGAAATTCATGAAAAATACGATGCTGAAGTTATTGTTGGGAGGGATTTGGTGGTGATTGAGTGAAAGTATTGAACAGCTGGCTTAGAGTCACCAGCTCAGGCAAGAGCGCAAAAGGATGCCATCCGTCGATTGACGGATGGCATCCTTTCAGTTTATTCATACTCCTGAATAATTGCCCCTGTCATCCTTAACATCGAAGTTTGTGCATCGATAAAATAATAGATGGCTTCTAACCTGCGTTGTGCCACATTTAAATAAATGGTTTGTACATCGCGGAAATTAAAGGAGTTTATTGCCCCGGCATCAAATTTTTCGCGGGATATTTGCAGGTTGAGTTTTGCGGCTACCAGGTTTTCGTCGGCAATGCCAAGCAACTCTTTTCGTACTAAATAGAATTCATATAATTTAGAAAGAGAGTTGTTTAAATCGTGTTTCATATCACCTATTTTTACCAGCCCAATCTCTTCGTCTATTTGTGCAATTTGGTGTCCCCGCTTCCGGTTTCCTCCACTAAAAAGGTTATAACTTAGCGTAAAATTCCCATATAAACTGGCTGACTTTGACCAACTCTCGCCCCTCTCTTTAAAATTATTCCGTGTTCCGGTACCGGTTGCCCCGCCCCTAAAATCGAAAGTAGGGGCAAAAGCGTTCTTTGCCGCTGCAACAGCATTTTCGAGTAAACGTTGATTTATATATTGATTTTGCAAGCTTTTATTGTTTGAAAACATCTGCCCCTGCAAATCGGCAAGTTTATAATCTACTGGAATAGCTTCAAATTTATCGATTAGATTATAGTTGGTTCCACTACTGTCGGCCATTAAATAACCGAGGTCGCGCAAGGAATTTTTGTAAGCTACTTCTTGCAAAAGATACCCGGAACGATCGGATAAATAGGCATTTTGAGCCTGAAGTACTTCGTACGTAACTGCAGCACCATATTCTTTCCTGCTCTCGGTTTGTTTGAACCGGTCTTCGGAAAGAGACATCACTTCCTTGTAAGTATTTAACTTCTCTTTTTGAAGTAAAACATCGTAGTAAGCCAAAACTACAGATTGAATTGTTCCTTCAACCATTATTGCGGTATTTTGTTTCGAAAGATTTTCCAATTCATCAAAGCGCTGTTTATTAATCCGCACTGCGTATCCATCGAATAAGGTCCAGTTTAGCGAAGCCCCGGCAGAAAAACGATTTGCGATAAAGTTTTCGGTTTCATTTAAATTAAGCGAATTATCATCTCCGGCAGAAAGGTTAATGTAAGGATACCGACCAGCGGTCCCCCAGTTATTCGTGATTTCTGCAATGCGCTGGTTTTGTTTTACAATTCGAATTTCGTAGTTGTTTGTTAGTGCTTTCGAAATAGCATCGGTAAGTGTTAACGCTTCTTGTGCAAAAACCGTTGAAGTAAAAAAGATTAAAAGTGCAAAAATATTTAATGTTTTCATTTTTCTGAAATTTTCTGATAGCCAATTGTGGGCAGAACGATTAAACGGCAATTTCTTTTTATTCGTCAACTTCATTTTCTTCATTTTTGGTGAATGGATGAATTTCGTCGTCGAATTTTCGCTGTGCGTGTATCCAGGCAATTTCAACCTCTTCGGGCTCAAATTCTCTTCCATGCCACAATCTCCGAACTGTTCTTCTAATATCATTCAAAACAACAATCAGTGCGGGGAAAAACAGCAAGATAAACATCGTTCCGAACGCTACTCCATAAACCAAGGAAATGGCCATTGGAATTAAAAACTGTGCCTGAAAGCTCTTTTCGAGTACAATTGGGTACAATCCGAGAGATGTTGTTAACGTAGTTAAAATTATGGGGCGCAACCTGGCTTTTCCCGCTTCGAGAACAGCCTCTTTTACTTTTCTACCTTCAACAATAAGCGAATTGAATTTATCGAGATATACAACCGCATCGTTAACCACCACACCGGTAAGGGCAATAATTCCAAAGAAGCTCAAAATGGAAAGTGGTTTCCCGTGGATACCGTGCCCCCAAATGGCCCCGAGAATTGAAATAGGGACCAAAACCAAAATAATAAAAGGCTGTTCGAACGATTTAAAATTAATCATCAAAATAAAAACAATAGCGAGGAATGCCAAAGGAAAGAGAATCATCAGATCGCTCATATTTCGCTGGCTTTCTTTTTGTTGGCCCTGAAACACAACACTAATGCCCGGATAAAGTACATTTAATTCCGGAATAATTTCATCCCTTATTTGGTCCAGAATTTCAGTTACAGAAGCATCGGGATCCACAAGATCTGCGTTCACCCTTATTTCGCGCCGACCGTTAAAACGGTTAATATTAACCGGACCACGTTTCATTTCGTAATCAGCCAATTCAGTCAGAGGATACTTGCCTTGTGGTGTAACTATCTTCATTTGTTCGAGTTGCCCAATTCGTTCGCGGCCCTCTGCCGGGTAACGCACCCAAATACGAAGTTCGTCGCGCCCTTCTTGCAAGCGTTGTGCCTGGCCTCCATAAAAAGCTTGCCGGACCTGATTCGCCAACGATGTTTCAGTTAAACCGAACATGTATGCTTTCGGTTTTAGCTCTAAACGGATTTCCTGTTTTCCCAGGGCATTTGTATTTACAATGTCTTTCAACTGTGGCATTTCGGTGAGGCGGCCCATAAGGAAGTTGCGGCCCATATCTAATTCCTGGGTATTCCTTGACAATAATCCAATGGACACCGGATCGCCAAACCGGCTGCGGGCGCCAATGGTATATTTTTCGGTTTCGGGCAGTGGACCTATTTTTTCGCGAATTAAATTAATAATTTCATACGAACTTATACCTGTTTCTTCTGAATTGCGGGGAGAAACGTCAACGCTTCCTGTATGTGCCCCATTTTCTTGTCTGTCGAATGCTGAGCCCAACTGAACAATACTATTTTCAATAATATCTACACTATCCTTATATTTTTCTTTCAACTCGTCGTTCACCACCCAAACAATACTGTCGAAGCGGTTTAGGTATTCCATGGTTTGCTTTTCGCCCGACCCCGGAGTAAATGCCACGTTTATATTAAACGAATCGAATTCCATGCGTGGGAAAAAGGTCATTTTAATAAACTGACCTCCAATTAAACCTGCGGTAATCAGCATCATTGCAACAGGAATTGCTATTACAATGTAACGCCATTCAATAATCAATTTCAAAACACGGTCGTAAGCATAATCGCGCAACCACGTAAAAAAGCGTTCAGTATATTTTCGCAAACCTTTTGCTTTTGCCTCAAAAACCTTTCGGTTTAAAACTCTTTTATTTCCAAGGTGGGCAGGCAAAACAAAAAAGGATTCGAAAAGCGAAAAAGAAAGAGTTAGAATAACAATAATTGCCATTTCGTACATCATTTCCATTCGCCCGGTAATAAATATCAACGGCATAAAAGCAAAAATAGTTGTTAATACTGAGGTAATTACCGCCGGAACCACTTCAACCGTTCCATCCACGGCTGCCCGCATCGGGCTTTTTCCCCGTTCGAAATGTTGAAAAATATTTTCGCCGATAACAATCCCATCATCAACCAAAATACCAATAACGAGGATCATACCGAAAAGCGACATCATATTAATGGTAATCCCCATCATCCGGGCAACAATAAACATTGCCAGAAACGACGATGGAATTCCCCAGGCTACCCAAAGCGAAAGACGGGTGCTTAACATTAATCCAAGAACAATAATAATTAATATAAGTCCTTGACCACCATTCCTGTATAGTAATTCGAGCCGGCTTCCGAGTATTTCGAGGTACGAACGCGAAATGATTAATTCAACCCCAGGGTTTTTTTTATTAAAATCAACAACATAATTCCGAATGTATTTGTCAATTTTTGTTAAGTCTTCAGAGATTAACTTCATTACGGTCATGTTGATGAGGGGTTTCCCGTGTTCCAAAGATTTGTTGGGGCTGTCGGAGAATTTTTTCTTTACCAGCGCAATATCCCTGATCCGGATGACGCTTCCATCAGGATTTGCCCGAACGATAATATTTCCAATTTTGTTGGGATCGGTACTTCGCGACCGCAACCGAATAAGTAATTCTTCTTCCTTCGAACGAATTTGCCCACCCGAAACATCGCGGTTGTTTTGTGCAATAGCATTCTGCAATTCAGTAAACGTAATTCCATACCGCAGTAAATCTTCCTCGTTTGCTTCTACCGATATTTCGAGAGGAGGATAACCGGAAATAGATATCTGACTGATAAATCCTGACGACAGGAAATCTTCCTCGATTTGTTGTGCATAAGTTTTCAGCGTAAGTAAATCAACATTGCCGGTTACCAACAAACGCATGGCAGGCGAAGTAGTACGCCGCTTCGATACAATTGGCCGTTCGGCAGCAGTAGGAAACGACGAAATTCCGTCAACGGCATTTTTTACTTCAATAAGCGCCTCATCGATATCATACCCTGGAATAATTTCGATGGATACACTGGTCATGTTCTCCGACGAAACGGAGTTTATTTCGTAAATCCCTGGAATTGCCCTTACCGCTTCCTCTATTCGCGAGGTTACCCCTTCTTCCATTTCAACAGGTGAGGCTCCCGGATAAAATACCCTCACCGACAACATTCGTGATGGCCGTTCAGGAAAAAACGACTTTTTCATGGAATACATGCTCATGCCCCCAACAATGAGTAGGAATACAACAATTAAGGTGGCATAAAACGGGTACTTTACAAATTGTTCAATTGCTTTCTTCATCCTTTACTTTGTGCGTTTGAGTTACCTTTTTTGTTTCCTGTTTTTTTTGCGTTTGGCTTTTCTTCGCCAAGAATACCAACCGGACTATTCTCTTTTACATTAATAAGAGGTTCGGAAACAACTTTTGTTCCTTCTTCGAGGCCTCTAAAAATAAGGGTTGTTTCGTTCCATTTTAAAATATCGATGACCCTCTTTTTAAGTTTGCCATCAACAACTGTAAATACTTCGTTAGAGTTAAATACTGCGCCACGGGGAATTTCCATAGCTTCCGGTATTTTCTGACCGGGAAATTCAACAAGTTTATATTCGCCGGAAAGCAGTTCACCACTTGGTAAGTTCTCAACCTTTACAAAAATACTTCGCGACTGTGTATTTGCATCAATAAAATCAGCTTTTCGCACAACAACCCCGGTGTTGCTGATTTCTTTGTTTTTTGAATAAACCTGGACCCTATCTCCAATTTTTATCCATTTGCTTTGTTCGTTTTCAACCGGCACTTCCACTTCCACTTGATCCGTACGGATCATTCGTGCAATTTGCCCTCCCGTATTAGCATATCCTCCAACTTCAAAATTTACTTGTGTAAATGCGCCATTAAACGGTGCATAAAGCGAATGTCTTTTCAGTCTTTTTTCATCTTGTTGAATTCCGTAAAATTCACTTAAAAAACCACGGCTTGCGAGGAATATTTTAAGTTTATCATTTCGGATTAATGGCAGTGCAGGTAATTCTTCATCCATATTAATTGCCTTGAAAAACATTTCAAAAGCTTCGAGTTGATCAGGAAAATCGACTTTCAAATCGGGAAGGATTGTTGTAATTGTGGTTAAAAAACGGCTTTTTCGTGCCTTTATCGCAAGTTCATCTTCATCTTTGTAAATTTCGGCAATTAATTGCCCTTTTTTGAAAGAGGTCCCTTTTCGCAAAGCAACATCTCCTTTCTCAATCTTTCCGGAGGCTTCAGCTGTTAAAGTAACTTCGTTGCTCGAAACAACGCGCCCTTCGCGAGCAACTGAAGAAATAATTTCGTGGTATTTTACTGTCTCTATTTTAACAAATCGTTTTAATTCAACCTCGGGCCTTCGAGGCGGCTCTGGTTTCATCGAAATAAACAACTCGGAAAGTGCCGCCGATCCACCCAGCAATACTACAAGTACGACAACGATAAATGTAATTTTTCTCCAACTCATGGTTTAATATTTTTCTATATTTTGTTTTTAACTATTCTCTTAACCCGGGAACCAAAACAACAAGTAGTTAAATAAAAGGTTGAACACATAAAATGGGTGTGCAAAAATCAACATTTATTCTAAAGTAATGCCAATGATTATGAATAAATGAATTTATACTTAACAAACAATTCAAAACAGGTTAATACTTTGAAGTTACATTAAGACATTTGGATTTTCACAAGGTTTAACGATATGAGAAAATATTTCATTTTCTTTCAATAACTTGATGAAAACAATTCTTAAAAAGGACCTTTGCAAAAAAATAAAAGATATTTTTCTTTTCGAAAAGTTCAAATAAAATCATTGTTGTCAGGTAAAGATGAAAATATTGATACAGATTGCTTCACTGCCTTCGCAATGATCTAAAACTAAAATTTTTATATCTTGAGATTATCGAAAATTCGATTGCACTTGAATTTGTTTTCTCCTATTCATCCCGCCTACCTTTTTTAAATTACACCGTTGTCCGGTTAAAAGTAGAGATAACACCGCTTCGCTCGTTATGACGATGTTTTGGTGTGTTTTTGAGATGGGAGGGGCTTGGATTGCGGCAAAGCCGCAATCCAAGCCCCTCCCATCTCAATGCTCCGTTATTACCGTCATTGTGAACAAAGTGAAGCAATCTAATTCAAGATTTGCATATTTATCGGACACCAGTGTTTAAATTAACTTGTTTGAACAAAAATTAATACAATTGCATGAAAGAAATACTAACTTTGCTGTTCGATTGAAAAAAAAACCAGTAAAAAATGCAAGTACTTGAATTTAATACAGTTGTTATTGGTAGCGGGTTAGCAGGGCTTGCTGCCGCAAACCATTCATCGAAATACGGCAATGTTGCTTTGATTACCAAATCTCAACTTAATACAAGTAACTCTTATTACGCACAGGGAGGCATTGCAGTTGCTCTGTCCACTGACGATTTACCCGATTTACATTTGCAGGACACCCTCGTTGCCGGGCGTGGCCTTTGCGATTACGATGCTGTTGAAGTACTTGTAAACGAAGGGAAAGATCGTGTGAACGAGCTAATTGGCGACGGAATGCAATTCGATAAGATTGATGGAAAATTGGTGATGGGATTAGAAGGTGGGCACAACAAACGTCGGATTTTACATGCTGACGGCGACGCTACGGGCAAAGAATTAACTTGTTTTTTGCTTAACATTGTTAAACAAAATCAGGAAATAACTACATTCGAGAATTATGCAGTAATAAAACTGTTACAAAATGAAAATTGCCTCGCCGGTGTTCAAATAATTGATGTTAAATCGGGCAATAATGTTATTTTTAAAACACAGTCTGTTATTCTTGCCACTGGTGGATTGTCCAGGATTTATACACGTACTACCAACCCACATATTGCGAGTGGCGATGGTATTGCTTTAGCTTATAATGTAGGCGCGCGCATTGCAGATTTAGAGTTTGTACAATTTCACCCGTCAGCACTCTACGTTCCAGGTAAAAATGCCTATTTAATTAGCGAAGCGGTTAGGGGCGAAGGTGCCTGGTTGCTAAACAGTAAAGGCGAAAGATTTATGAAGGACCTTCATCCGCTGGCCGAATTGGCTCCCCGCGATATTGTTGCTTACAGCATTTTTAAGCAAATACAGAAATCAAAAGAGAAATATGTTTATCTTTCGCTGAAACACCTCAATAAAGAAAAAATTATAAAGCGGTTCAAACATATTTATCTTCAATTAAAAGAATATGGCATCGATTTAGCATCTGATTTGGTACCCATTGCACCCGCTGCACATTAC
>JAKIST010000040.1 GCA_021648495.1 Draconibacterium sp. | reverse complement strand
AGGTGAGCGCAAATTTCCGACTCGCAGGAATAGCCTTAGCTATTTCGAGAATCGGAAAATGAGCATCGCCTTTAATCACAGTAGTTTGGCTTTGCAATAGAACAATTTGTGAATTATTCAGGTTAAGGGTTACAAACCAAAAACATTAAAACTTATAAACCCTGGGGCAAAATATAATTCATTCAACCTATTTTAACTCCGAAATCACAACCTCGTTTTTACCTTTCAATTTTGGGTTTTTCACTTTAAGCACAATTCTTGTGATGCTGTCCCAGTATCTTTTTAATCCCTTATCGGTAATTTTTTTAATTTCAATTTTAGGTGAAAGCGATTTTGCATTGAACTTCATTTCCATTGTAAAACCATCTCCTGAAAGTTGCAAAACTCCCGGTCCTTTTTCCGTCACTTTGCAAGCCGTCACAAAATTCAGGCTGGTTGCATTGTCAGTAACTTTTGCCAATTCATAATTGTCAGAGACAGTAAATTCCTTGCCCCTGTCGAGGCGATAAGTACGGATCCATTTTTTTACAGCAGCCCCTTCGGGATACGCACCCGAAATATCGGTTGAAAATACGGCCTTTTTTGCATCGGCTTTAAATGTGGTATTTTTAGCTTTAAATTGCACTCCCGGCGACTGGTCAACTCCGTTAATTTTTGGCAAGTTATGATACTGCGACTGCATGGTCCAGATTTCGTAACGCCGGCTGCTGAATGTTTTTGCTGTGTAGGTTTCGCGGCCAATATCGACGAGGCAAGGTTTACTGTTAAAGTACAATACGAAAGTTCCTAAATCGTTGTGGTTGTGGCTTTCGGCATTGTTCCCGCCTTTTGCAGCGAAAAAGAAACCTTCGGTTGAACCCGCTTTGTCGCGTGCACCGGCAGCCTGTAATTGTGGCAACCAAAAATCGCTGATTAACGCATTTTCTGCAGGGGCATTTTCAATTTCCTTTAAATGCATCAATTGCATTATCTGCTCATCGATTTTACCGCCGTGTGTTTTCAATCCCCAATCTTGTTTTTTAGCGAGAAATGCGCCAAATTTTTGCATAACCGGGTCGTGGATATCTTTTCCGTAACTGTAAATAATTTGTGGGCGGCCACCTGTTGTTGCATCGGCATCGGCAAAATTTATAAAATAGGGATAATTAATGTATGCTTTGTAAATGTAACTCCCCATATTTTGGATCAGTGGATTATCGAAAACATCGAATTTGCCATTCGTAGCCCGTTTTAACAAATCGAGGTTTTGGTACAACGATGCACCAGCCCGTCCCCAGTAAGAAGGACCTTCGTCGCAACCACCATCTTCGGGATAATCGTTTGTAAAAGAATCCAGCGAACGAATTACTTTTTGCACTCCTTTAATTTTTTTTGCCTGATCGTCTTCCAAAATTAGAATAGCGGTTAACATATTGTGATTTGTCCAAGGATTCCAGTTGTTTACTGAACGACTTCCATCCAAACCCTGCCACCAAAAATCGTTACGTTCGTAATACGGAATCACCGCCTTTTTCATGATTTCATCTTTCAACCGTTTAGCAATTAAGGGGTGGATTTTATCGAATTCATCTTTAAACAATAACCATGTCCACGAAAGGATGTTGGTCATTTCTCCCACACCAAGATCGATTACAGGTTCGTCTGCGTCGGGCAATCCGTGTGGTGCTTTTTGCATTGTAAGGTGTGCCGACCATCCCCACCAGGTTTGTTCGCTGTAAAACCAAACTCCGTTAACAATCTGGTCGATAAATCGTCCTTTTCCTTCAACTAATTCGCCCATAACGAGAGCCATTAAAGCGCGGCGCGGCGCGGCGTACGCACCCTGCCGCCGGTCGCCCGAACGAATAATTTCAAGATAATCGGTAGCTTTCACTGCCGGCCAATCGTAATCCAGGTATTCTTCGGCTGCTGCAACATATTGTTTTTTAAGGTCGGCAGGCAAATTATTCCAGAAATCGCGCCTTTTGTACGTTGGGAATCCAAGCTCCGAAAAATCCTTAATTAACACAGAAGCCAGATCGATACTTTTGGCTTCTTTTTGAAGAAGGTCTCTTTTCTCTTGCGAAAAACCGCTCAGTACAAAGCAGTTCATTAAAATTAAAACGACTAATTTTTTCATGGTCAATTATTTTTAGTTGGTATAAAATTTATCACATTAAAACGAATTTGTCCGAATCTCAATGTTATTTACTCCCGGGTTCAAACGAATTGTGCCAAACGAAAGATTTACAGCTTGCCCATTCACACGCACAACAGCATTCGATGGAAGTTCAACTCCAAACTCACCAACCATATTTGCGGGTAAATCAACTTTGTAGTTCGATAAACGATTACTTTTTTTATTGAATTTGCATTTAATCTGACCTTTTATTGTAGGCACTATTATCGAACTATTTGTCAAATTCCCCAATTGTGGTTTAATTGAAACCACTCCAAACCCGGGAGTTTTGGGTTGAATTCCCCAAAGATAGCGCGGGATAATATTGGCTGGTGCTGCTCCCCAGGCGTGGTTCCAGTCGGAGTTGGGTTTGTATTTCATGTCCCAGGCTTCCATCGAAATGGTTGACCCCACTTTTATCATGTTATACCAACTGCGGTCGTTTGTTGCGGTCATCAATTCCAGCGCATAATCAGCAGCTCCTGCATTGTACAAGGCTTCCATTAAAAATTGTGCTCCGTAAACGCTGCATCCCATCCCGCGGGTTTTAATGTAATCGGCCACATTTTTTTTGTACGCTTTGGGCACAATATCAAAAGCCAATGGCAACATATTGGCATGAACCGAACCGTGGTCGGTGCCAACGCCATCTCTGTAATATCCACCATCTTTATTAAATAGTTTTTCGTTGATGGCTTTTTTTGCTTTTGCAGCCCGTAATCTGAAATCAAGTTCCTCATCGGGTTTATTGAGCAAGCCAGCGAATTTGGCCATTATCAACATATTTTTGTAATAGAAACTGTTGATGACGGTATTAATCGGCATAAATACAAACCCATCGCGTTCACCTTGCGGCCAGTCTTTTGGCAGTTTCCAGCCCGTGTCTTTTTGGGCAGGTGGCCAATCAACAATGTCGCGAATCCGCTGCGTTGTATCCGCGAATCCGAGTTTTGCCATAAATTCACCGTTCAGTTTTGGAGAATAAGTACTGATTAACCCATTTTCATTTACCAGTTCCATCAATGTTTTGTATTTCAAACGCTCGTAATATTTTTTAATGAGTTCGGTGTTGCCGGTGTACATGTAATCCTGATAAAACAGCAATGCAACATGCAACTGCCACTCGGTGGGCCAGGTGGGTTTTATCATAAAATACTCGATGGTTTTGCGTGCGATTGCATATTCGTTGTCAACCGAATAATGGCTGAGTTGGTTTAAATAAGCATCGGCTTCGTATGGAATCCGTTCGCGGTCGCCATCCACGTAATATCCTGCAAACGAGGTGGCTTTTATTGAATATTTGCAGAGATCCCAAACTTGGTTTAGAATTTCGTTGGAACTGGTAAAAGAACTTGTGTTGTTGTCGAAATAGTTGAAATATGCAATTTGAGTTAGGTCTTCGGCTTTAATCTCCGACTTGGGAAAGTCGGAGTCCCCTGCAATTTCAACATAACGGAAAGGCGTAATCACCGGAAATGAATCGGGCAGCGCCACCGCCGCCGGTTTTGTGTTTCGCTTGTCGGCTTTCAATTCAATCTGATACTTATTTTCTTTGGGAGAAACCTTCAATTTTACTTCCTGAAAACGAATGGTTCCGCCGGGATTTTGGTCGATTTTTCCGTCCAATAATTTTTCACCCAAACGAATGGTCAATGTTCCTGCTTTTTTAGGAGAATAATTCAATTCCAAAGTTCCAAAAGCATCTTTCCCAAAATCGGCAAAATAACTGCCATCGTTATTCTTTTTAAAATTAACCGGTTTTATTTTTTCAATTTGAAACCAGTTGTGCGAGGTTAATTTATCTCCAAACATACCTGTTTGGAATTGTTGTGGAGTTGAGTAATCCGAAAGACGGTTGTCTTTGTCGAAAACCCGAACTTTCCAGAAATAAGTTGAATTTTGTTTTAAAGGATTGCTACCAAATTCGACATCGGTTGATTTATTGCTGCGCACGTTACCGCTGTTCCATACATCACCAATGTTAAAATCTATTTTTTCTTTTGATGAAGAAACCAAAATCTGATACGCTTTTTGTATCACTGCTTCTTTTGGTACAACCCAGCTAAATTCTGGTTTGCTGTCGATAATTTTTGTGAAACGCGGGTCGCGAATATATTCAACAGTTAAACCAGTTGGAACACCAGAATACGGATCGGCATATTTTTTCCCCAGCTCGTCATTTTTTCTGCGGAATTCCAAAAGTACTTTTTGGTATTCCAGCTTGCCGGCGAGGTTATTTATTTCTTTCGGATCAGCCTTTAAATTGTACAATTCTTCCGAAGATTTATCATTAATATACCTGAAATATTTCCATTCGGCGGTGCGCACTCCTTCGCTGGGCGGAATATTTTCAAACTCCCAAAGGTGTTCGATTAATATGGTATCGCGGTACATCGATTTTTGAGTACCCGAAACAATTGGCACCAAACTTTTTCCCTGGTAGGTTTCAGGGATTTTAACTCCAGCCAAATCGAGAATGGTGGCCGGCACATCAATGTTCAGTGCCATTTCATCAATATCTTCATGTTGTACATCGCGCGGGTCGTAAACAATCAGCGGCACCCTGATTGAATTGTCGTACATCAACCATTTTCCGGCCAATTGACGTTCTCCGAGAAACTGGCCGTTGTCGCCCATTAAAATGATTACCGTATTTTTATCGAGTCCTTTTTCTTCAAGTTTTTTTCTGATTTTGGCTATTTCAAGGTCGATTCCATAAATCATCCTGTAGTAACCTTTTACACTGTGCTGGTATTTTTTGGGAGTATCGTAACGCCAGGTCCAGCGCAAACGGTTAAAACCTTCGCGAACGGGTAAAGGAAGTGCTTCAAAATATTTATCATCCGACAAATCCGCTTTTGGCATTTCTATGTTTTGGTACAATTTATCAGATTCTT
Source organism: Draconibacterium sp. (assembly GCA_021648495.1). Taxonomy (GTDB): domain Bacteria; phylum Bacteroidota; class Bacteroidia; order Bacteroidales; family Prolixibacteraceae; genus Draconibacterium. The sequence continues at coordinate 13,008 of JAKIST010000040.1, read as the reverse complement.
CCTGCCAGAAATATTGTAATGGAGCTCCGTCGTGGGCGTGTGGCACACTAAAACTTAACGATAAACAAAACGGTTTCTCGGAAGGTGCTTTATCAATAAAATCCAAAGCTTGCTGCCCGGTGTAACGGGTGAGATGAACCGTGTCGCCATTTAATGTTTTGTAAAAATATCCCCGGTAATCTTTAAACTGACCATTACGATCATAGTCATCAAAATCATCAAACATTTCTTCTTTTGCAGGATAATTCACCCCAAATTTCCCAAAGAAACCTGTGTAATAACCTGCTTCTTTTAATAACCTGGGATAAGCCGTTTCCATAAACTCACTTCGGATTGGCCCGGTTTGAAAAGTGTATTTGTGGGTACGTTCGTGTAACCCGCTAAAAATACTTGCCCGGCTGGCTGCACAAATCGGAGTAGTTACAATGGCATGACTAAAATAAACACCACTTCGTGCAAGCTTGTCCATTTCGGGAGTTTGAATGATGTCGTTGCCGGCGTAACCCAAAGCGTTCCAACGTTGATCGTCGGTGAGGATAAAAATAATATTGGGTTTTTCACTCGTCTGCTTTGCAGTTTTTTGACTCGTTGCTTTTTGCACGTTTCCCATTAGAAAAAGACATAAAAACAATACTACGGTAAATTTTTGTTTCATTATATTCGTTTGCATATTTAAAATATTAACGGTTAGAGCCAAATCCAAATTTCTGAACCACCGGACTGAATCCATGGCGTAAAAACTAAAGAAACGAATTTAAACCATTTCCCGTATCCCGTTGCATCCCGTCAAAACTTGTTTCAATTTTTCAATTTATATTTCTCGTTTTGAACTATTTTGTTGTTGCCCCATGAAACTGATTTTCTTGTTGGAAAGACAGAACGTGGGGCAATAATATTCTTACTCATTTTACACAGGGCGTTGCCCTGTACTGTTATATTTCACTCTTTCAGAGCCTCTTGGGGATTGCAATGAAATAACCTAAGCGTTTTAACTTGTTCTTTTGCACGCTAACTTCGTTAAAAAGCCTCGCTGTAGCTATGGCTATAGCTACGTTTTTTGCCTTGTTATCGCACAAAATAACTTCGTCAATTCCAGCCATGTTATTTCTTCACAAACCCTTAGCCAAATGTTTAAATCCTACAAATTTTTCATATTTGTTTAATCTTTATAAAACTATTTTATTTTTACCGGTTTTTCAAAATCTTTTTTCATATTGTAGGGGAGTTTCCAAATATTGCCATCGAAATCGCCAAACCAGAGTTCCGATTTACTAAACTCATGCGGGTGGCCACTTGCCCAGAAAAAGCAAAATGGAGCTTTGAAATTTACCGGCCGCCGTACGTAAGAGTTGTTGAATTGGCTGTTTTTAGTAATTGTCTTTTCCTTTTCCCAGGTATTCCCGGCATTGGTTGAAATCCAAATTTCGAGCTCGCCACCAACTCCCCATTTTTGAGGTTTGTTTTCCGTGGGTGCGACAATTTTCCATTCTTTATCTGAAATATAAAGACTTCCCATATCGTAATTGTGATCGGAAGTGGTGACCACCGAAGTTTGCCAGTTATTGCCGTCCCATTTTGTGATGCACCATTCATACGGCTCACTTTTTGGTCCGGGTTCGTAGCCGTTGCTCCTGATGTACAAACATGCCGGATTTCCTTTAGGATCAAAACCCATATCTTTTAAATACACGTTTTTCCCTTCCGAACTGTAATCCATTGCCCGTGCCGGAGATTTAATATTTAAAACGGGCAACTCCAGTTTTTCGCCGCTTGCCGTTGTCCACGTTTTTCCAAAATCTGCCGACTGCACGTAATACAAATCAGTGCGTTTATCCGGGATTCCCTGAGGGTGGCGGTTGAAAAAAGTACCAACTACTTTGCCATCAAAAACGTTGCTGGTTTGGTAGTGCCCCGATTTTTCGCCTTCGTTTGCAGGAATTGCTGCGAGCATTTTATCATCGGTCCAGTTTACACCGTCCACGCTGGTTTCGAAATACAACTGCCTGACACCGGTGTATTTGGTGAAGAAATGAAAATAGCCCTGCTCCGTATTCCATGGCTGCGGGTAAGTAAACTCCTCTTCGGAAAGAATTTCAAATTCATCGATATTAAATGGCTTTTTACTTTTGAGTTTAAAACCCGGGCGTTTCCTCCCTCTCCCACTCACAAAAACTCGGATAAATCCTTTGTCGTCGATCATTATCGAAGGATTGTCGTGCGGATCTTTTACGCCCTGTTTATCGTAAACCACCGTGGGTTTTGAAACCATCCCGGTTTTATGATCGTACTCACCAATCATACAAAGCAAGTATCTTTTATCTTCGGAAAGGGTTCCGCCAAAAACAAAAAATGTTTTGTCAACTTCGGGTGCGTAAATAGCCAGCGGAACATGTTTCGCGGTGTATGTTCCAAGCCCACCGGAGTATTTATCGCCGTACTCGCATTTCTGCCCGAGTTCGAACCAGATTCCACGATAGCCGTTTATTTTTGAGTTGTTTAAAGATTGGCCATTTGTGAATAGCACAAGGATAAAAAGAATTGAGATTAGAAATGTTTTTTTCATTTTTTTCATTTTTTTTTATTCGTTTTGAATGAGTTTATTATTTGCGGTCCATGCTTGTCCGTTGGTTCAATCCCATTGTTGTGGATGAACCTTTTCTCATCGCCATTTTTGATCCCCGGGTTGAAACCCGAGTATAAATATTTAATTCCGCTGGAATTTTTTGTTCTAAACTTAGCGTTTTGTTAATTCCAAAGTTACTGTTTTTCCGCTTTCACCACCTTTTTGAAGTGCAATTTTTATTTCTGTTTTTTTATTTTTTGAAGTTGCAAATTCGCCAAAATATTCGTCATTTAAAATCAAATTAATTTCACTTAACTTTTGTGTAGGATCGGCTACCGAAACTTGTAATCCATTGTCGTGTTTTTTTAACATTACCAAACAAGGTTGGTCAACTTCAATTCCGCCAAAAACATCCGATTTCCCAGGTTCATAAAATATAATCCCTGCAATTAAACCGTTTGTCGAAACAACTTCCTGTCTGTTTTTTCTATTGACAATTTCAAAAGGAAGCTGTTTTTCCATCTCTTCCAAAATTGTTTTTGTGGCATTTGGAACCAGAATGTAATTGTAGGTTTCATCTTTGGGGTTTACCCCGTGATCGAACCACAGTTTAAAAATATTCGAAGTTAATTTCTTATCGGAATACCTGAGCGTTACCTTATTCCATGCACCTTCAACCGCACCTGTTTCTACATTTACCTGTGCTTTCACCGGAAATACATATCCAATATTATCGTGCAGGATCCAGTCAAATACGAGCGATTTTCCAGATTTGTTATTATTGGTTTTCTGTTCCACGTCCCCCTTTAAAAAAGATTGATTAATTGAAGTTGTAACCAAAAGTCCTTGGGATAAACTTATCCCGGCACCGAGGCAAACCACTTTATTGTCGAACATAAACCACGATTTCCGTGCTTTTAATCCGTTTCTGTTATAATCCATTACTGCAATTCCATTTTCGCCATCGGAAACTCCACCAACAAAATTGCTTTCAATGCGGTAACCTCTGGCTGTTAATACGGGCAGTATTTCATCGTCTTGCTGAGTGGTTGTTCCCGGAATTTTTCTCCAATCCCAGAAAGGGAAAATATTCCGATATTCGTCGCCGGTTTGATATAAATAGGTAGCGCCATCGCCCATATAATAACCTTGTATATTTTCAGCATTGCACGACTCTGCCCCAATTACCCTTTCGGAACACATTTTTACAGAAAAATAGTAATCAGGAGTTCGTTGGACCTGAAAATCGGAACGCCAGAAATGCTTGTTTCCCGTGAGATTATCATACTTGTTCGCTTTTTTATATTCACCTGAAAACTCCGGATCCAACGTTTCCATTTTTTCAACTGAACGGTAAAGACTGGCAGCCTTTGATTCCGGCGAGTTTTCCCCCAACTGGCGACCGCAGGCACTAATATCCATTTGATTTTTCCAGGTCACCCATTGTTGACCTTTCAATAAATAATTTCGCAAAATAGAAACTTTGCTTTCATCAAAGTTAAACGGAGTTTTTCGTAATATCGAAATCCATTTAATCATGTCGCCAACATAAGCAAGTCCGTAATTTCCAAATTGCAGTTGTGGACCGTGCTGGTGGTACGACCAATCGGGCTGAACACCTTCGTTTGTGCTTACCACCAATTCCTCTTTTATTGAAGCACTTGCCTTTTGAACCATTTCGACATCTTTAATCAGAAGCGATGTTAAAAGCACATTTCCCGATTGCCATACTTTATTTTGACCCGTTCGACCAATGTTGCAACGATTGACAATTGCAAGCCCTTTTTCCAATTGCTCTTTGCTAAGCTCTGCCTCCATTAAGATGAGAATCGGATTCAAAATCATTGGCACTCCAATTATAGGATACCACCAGTTGGGACAAATAAAATCATTTTCGAGCCAGAAATTTAGCGATAAATGGATTTTTCTGGAAACGTCCTTCTTTTGATAAAAATCAGTTCCAATGGTTTGGTAGGCTTTTGCAATTTCGAGCAGATTTGTCAAATGTCCTCTTTGTGGCCAACCACCCCGTTCATTGCTGGTGTAATCGATGTTTGCCCATGAACCATTTTCCTGCATACCATCAAGAAGCTGTTTGATTTCATCTAAATCTACCGGAGCGTTAAAAATATTGACCAATACATTTTGATGAAGTTGCCGGAGTTGTTCGGGATAATTTTTGCTGGTTTCGAAGATTTTTGAGGTTTTGGGTTGGGTGCAGCCAAATGCCAAAATCATTACGATTAAAAAATACAGGCTTTTAAGTTTCATTGTATTTTAGTTTTTTGTTTCATCCAATTTTACATTTTACGGTTCATGCAATTTCTGTATTTTTAAAAACGGGCATGGATGAGCCCGTTATACTCGTTTATAGTGTCAAGTAAGACTACCCCTTCAGAACGTCATGCTCCGCGAAGCGATTCCTATGGAAGAATTAATTTCAGCATCCCTCCTTGTAGCGAAAGATTCCAAAACGAGTTCTCCCGAAGGGATCGCTTTGCGGGAAATGACGGACCCGAAACATGATGCCTGACTAAATACTAATTTTTCCCGGGTTGAAACCCGGGGTTATTAATATTTAATTCCGCTGGAATTTTTATTTTTCCTCTTGCGACGCTTTTATTTTTGCTACCTAACAGATTTATTTTTTAGCGGCCCAGGCAATTTCTGTTCTTTTAAAAACGGACGTGGATGAGCTTGTTATACTCGTTTCTTGTTTTTCACAGGTTAAAACCTGTGGTTATTCATATTTAATTCCGTTGGAATTTTAATTGTGGCTGAACTTCAATTGAGCATTTTTACTGTTGGAAAAGGGAATTGTTATTTTCCAGTTTCCTTTTGCCTTATTTTCAACTTCCAATTTAATCTCTTTATCGTTTTTAGAGAGTACTTTTGCAATCATTTCCGGAGCTTCTTTTTCTGATGGAACCAGCAGCCACACAAAAGTTTCATCCGAATCAATTTTTGTTGAATAAATGCTGGTAACATTGGGTTCGTACTTGTTGTATAATTTGCTGTACCAACCTTGAATTTCAGGTTTTTCCTGTCCTTTTATCAAATCTATTTTCCAGTTTTTATATTCAACAGGAATGATTTTTAGATTTCCCCTTTCATTTTTAGTTGAAACAATTCCACTCGTTCCTTCCTGAACAACACAGTCGGGATGCCAGTGCCACAGGGTTTCAATTTTTCGGGGCCGGTCGGTTTCAACACGATCGACTACCACCCAAAAATTGCCTCGCACATAAAATAAAGTACGGGTGTGTTTACCTTTTCCTTCCAAATCGTTGAATTGATCGAATGAATTCCACGCATAATCGAATTCAGGGGTAATTTTAAAATATTTTTCTGAAAGTGGTTCGTCAGCCAATCTTGGTCCCGGAGCCTGACCTTTTCCATCCATTAAAATTACATTGTGCCCCTGGCTGCCGGTTGCATAACCGCGAAATTTTTTGGCGGTTTCCCCACGATATGCAAATCGTCCGGCATCTACCAATAAATCTCTTCCAAATGCCGATATTGAAATGTGCAGTTTGTCGTTGTGCTGGTGACCGCTTCCCCACGGGCCAATATCAAAAAACGACCAGTGCGCATCGGCTCCGTAATCGCTTCTCGAAATAAAATGGCCTGCCCACAGGAAAATATTTGACGGCCCATTTTTAGGTTTAACGCCCGATTTTCCATTTGTAGCTACATACTGCCAATCCTTTCGTCCATATTCTTCAGCAGCCTTAATTACAAGTTCCCGGTCATAATCCAAATCTGCATCGTTGTTCAAAAGTGCATTTCCATCAGGACGCAAAATATATGCAAGATAATTCCACATATTTTCAATTTGCCCGGTAAAATATTTGGGAAGGGTGATATTTGCCCGCTTGCAAATGGTGTAAAACAGGTGAAAATTATTTAACGCAACCCTGTGGTAATGGGTGGTCAGTTCGGTTTGTGCGCCATCGGGATACACCTGTTCTCTCAGGCTTTCGGTCATTGTAGCGATTGAATAATCCAGCCACTCCTTCGATTTTTTAAATTCGGGCCAGGCAGTTGCAACCGTTGCCAAACCCGATATTTCCATCGTCAGCCAGTTGCCCTGCGCATGGAAATTACGGGCGTAATGTTCGTGTTCGGGCAAACTGCTTAATATCAACAATTGCGTTGCAGGCGAAATAAAATCAGTATTTATAAAACCGTAAAATACATTTGCCCACGTTTTTACTCTTGCTGCAATTTCAAGTCCCCGCCACATGGCAGTATTACTTTTTACGCCCGGATAAGGCAAACTTTCCATAATCCAGTCTTTTATAAACAAATCGATGTATCGGGCATATTTTGGGTTTCCGGTTTTGTAATATTCGGGCAAAAGATAGGATACCGGATAGTGGCGGTTGAGTGCCCATGCCCATTCAATATCTTCTTCGGGACCTGTGTAGTCCCAGTTTAAATGACCGTCTGCCAAACGGGGCACTTTGTCGGTTACCAATTGAAATGTATAAATATCCTGAATAATTGAGTCGGCAAGTGTGGTTGTTTTTTGAGAAACCGGCGGTTGTTCCCTTCGTAAATATTGTGCAGTATTTCCGTTTTTGTAATATTCCAAAAGATTTTTGCAAGCCTGTGGAATATCATTATTTTGATAGGATTGTTTGACTTTTTCCAATCCCGGAAAATCGAGATTTAGAGTTTGTAGCATCGTTTTCATTCGCTCGGGGTAGGCTGTACAAACATCTTCGACGGTGGTTATTTGTTGCCAGTTTTGGGCTGAAATGTTTCCTGATAAAAACAGGTAGAACAGAATTGTAAAAATGAATTTAGCTTTCATCATGTTAAGTTTTACTTTTATTTGCAATCTTTTTTACGGCTCATGAAAATTCTATTCTTTAATGAACGGGCGTGGATGAGCCTGGTTTTTTTTCTCGTTCTTTACCGGTATAAATTCCAGGGGTAATAATATTTCTTCTCCTTCGGAGTCTTTTTATTCATTTTGTTGCAATTTATATAAATATAATTGACTGGGTTTTGGCCATGGTTTTTCGCGCGGTCGGTCGCGGTTGCGATTAATGGTTTCCCATTTCAATAAATATCTAACCCCAGTTTCATCACTTTTCCCTAAATCTGCTGCCGTTTGAATTAACAGCCCGGGGAAATTACCTTCTATTTTTAATTGAGAACTGAACGGTTCAGGCTTTAACACTTTGCCAACATTTTCAAAATTATTATTCAACAAAATTGTACCATTTCCATATTTTATGTGCCAGTAAGTCAACTCGTAAAATCCATCAGTTCTTTTTTTGAAATCTGTAATTCGAACCTCACTGTTTATACTTCCATTCCCAGAAAATTCCCAACGGTAATCCCAATCGGTAATTTGTTTTGACACCCATTTTCCATCAACAGTTTTTGCAATATAAAATTGCAGGTTTCCAACTGAATCGTATTTATGGTAAGCAAAAACAGGTTTATTATTTTTGTCGAGACAAAGTTTTGCGGCAAGGTTAATAATACCGCCTTTTACCGGGATCGGGTCAACAATTATCGATGTATCTTCAATAGTTGCAGGTAATTCAACCGGCCTGCCAAACGCGTTGAACCAGTTTTTCAGATCGGGGCTTTTCATGTACGATAAATCGTGGTTTGTTGAGCAGTCGGGCGTGTCGCGCCAAACCCAATACACATGGTACCAACCATCTTCCAGCACGGTTGGCTGCGACTGGTAAGCATTCATTAAACCTTGGCCGTCGGTTAAAGGAACATCCAACATTCGCGACCAGGTTTTTGTTCCGCACGAATAAATATTATAAATCTCGTTGCCGTTTCCACTGCCGCCATCGCGGTAATGAAATAAAAGTTCACCTTCTTTTGTAACCATAAAATGAGGATACGTACAACGTTTTTCTTCGGCTCCTACCATTTCAAAAATCTGTTCCAAAGTTGAAATATTATTTGGCATGGTACTTTTAAAATAAGTAATTGGGTGCACGTGCATATTCCCGGAAAGATGAATAAAACCTTCTTTGTCTATTCCAATTGTTACTGAATTATGGCTATCCCAGCCGAGCACTGTACTTGTTCCGCCGGCTTCTTTTCTTGTAGTTGGAGGCAAAACATACAATTGGAAATTTTCCTCATCCAAATTTCGTTGCCCTACTACCATGTTTCGGTTCGCGTTGTAATAAGCAATGTATTGTCGGGTTCCATGGGTCAGCAAACAAAAACCAACTGGCTGACCTGCCCAAACAGAATCTATTTTTATGGTTTGTTCGATAGATTCGGTTTTGTTTGTTTCATCGATAATTATGGGTTGAGTGGGTTGTTTTTGGGTGCAACCGAAGAGGGCGAGGATTAGAAGTGGAATGAGAAAGAATAGGCTTTTCATAAGGTTATTTTTTTATTTTTTGCTTAAATCAACTTTTTGTTTTGCGGCTCATGCAACATTTATTCTTTTTTCAACGGGCGTGGACGAGCCTTTTTTCTTGTTTTTCACTGATCCCCGGCTTAAAAGCCGGGGTAAAAATAGAAATCCATTCCTGAGTTTTGCACCAGTTTTCAGGCTGGCGATACGATGCATCAAACAATTCCGGCTTTAGTATTTAATTCTTTAGCATTCATTTTTTTAAGATTAATCCATCATCCGATAAATTAAATTCATATAAATAACTTATTCCTTTTCTTTTAAATGAAAGTGATAAATCGCCCAACTTATCCTGCTTTATTTGTTTCGAAGCGACAATTTTTTGAGCCTCTTCACTGTTCGTAACAGGTAAAATAAGTGTTGCCACTATAGTCTTCTCACCCTGTGCTTTTACTTCTGTATCAAAATAATCAATCCAGGAAAAGTCTTTTGTTGCATTTATAAATTGTGATGCGTGTTTTCCCTGCTGAATTTCAAATTGTTGTTTAACGATTGGGATGAATGCCATTTCCCCTTTTTCGCCTTTCAGAAAAACAAAATCTTTTTTTATCTCGAAGTCAACTCCTGGATGAAAACGCACTTCTATTTTTGCTCCCGGATATGCTTTAATTTCATCCAAAACAATGGTAATTTCCGGTTTTTCCAGTACAATATGCCTGCGCCAGCCTTTCAATTCTTTATTCGGATAGGCTTTTGTTGGGTTCATTAAAACATAATCGCGTTTTTCTGATGTCCTGAATTCCACCACTTTCCCGCCAACTTCGAAATTGTAGGGTTGCTTGCGCAGCTTTCCCGGAATCTGTTTTTCACCGTTAACAAATACCACGTTGTGCCCCGCACTGGAAGCCTGTGGATAATCCCAGCGAGCATTATCGAAATATTTTTCATCGTATGAACCGCTTCCCAAATCCCGGATAAAATATTCGCCCTGCCAATGCACGATAAAATTACCGATGTCGAGGTGTCCGTGGTGCGGATCGTCATTTTTACCGGCCTTTCCGGCAACAATAACTTTTTTAGGATCTTTAAAATCGCTGCGCATCACCCACCAGTCGATGGTGCGAAAATGAATGGATGGATTTTTAGGAGGCTCCGGTTTAATTTCAGGTCTTGGCCAGATAATATCAAAAATATCGTTGCCGGCACCCAGTAAATTAGTTCGATACCAGGCAGCTACTTTGCTGTTTGTTTCTGTGGCTAATTTATTGATTAAATGAGTACTTCCAATTAATCCGCTGCCGCCCGAGTCTTCAAAATTAAGCGAACGCTTTTCCTGAAGGGAAATGTAAAGCGGGAAATTAACCGGATTGCTTTTCAATCGTTTATTTTCAAAAAGATTGTATTTTCCGTTTGTTATCCGTTTTAATGCATCGGCAAAAAAAGTGGAAGTGTGAATTCCGTAATTCCAGTAGCCACCACCTTCCTGCCAGCCACCATTTTCGCCCAACTCGTTAAACATGTTGTTAATACGGTTGTACGATTCTGCCACAATATCGGTGAGTTGCGGATTTTCGGTGAGAAGTGCCAATCCGGTCAAACCAACGCCGGAGTTACAAACCCCGCACCAATTGCAACGGTATGCGGTTGCCCACCAGTGAAATTCGTAATTGCCACGAACCCGGGTAACAACTTTTTCGATTAGAGCTCCGCGGATCCGGTCGCGCTGCGCAACATTCAACCCCAAATAGAGCCAATCGTAAACAGCAGCCATCATTCGTCCGGAATCGCCGTTGTAATGGTCAAAATTGAAATTCACCTGATCGTCGTTAACGTTCCACGGCATAATTCGGGAATAGATAATTGGAAATTCATGCGCGCGTTGAGTCCAGGTAGTGAGGTCGCAAAAGGCATCGGCAAATTCAAAAGCTTTGTCGGCATACTTTTGCTCGCCAGTCATTTGATATAAAAACGCCAGGTAAAATGCGTTGTTCCGATTGGTGTTGTAATAGTTAGAATATTTCCCATCGCGATCGAATTCCGACCAGCCGGCACGCGTATTTTTTCCCTGGATTGGGATATTTTTATCGACCGGCATTTGTAGCCACATGTTTGCCTGTGCCTTCAATTTATTGAAAATATCGTTGCATTCCTGATCGTTTTTAATGCGTTGTTGCAGCTCTGGTTTTTCCTTTTCAGAAAAATATAAATAGGGATGTTTTAAGAAGGGGATGTCAATGGCTTTGTCGATATCCGATTTGGTGAGTTGGGCCGAAGTTAAAACAGCCACCGATAAAAAAATCAGCGTGAAAGCAAGATGTTCGATTAGTTGTTTCATAGTTGGAGTAGTTTATATTTCATTTTATCAACTTTTCAATTTGCGGCGCATGGAAAACCAACTTTTCAATCGTCGGACGTGGATGCGCCTTTTCCAATTATTACGTTCAGTCCCCCGGTTGAAACCGGGGGTTAATTAGTGTTTGTCTATAAAGTCATACTTCTTCATTACGCTTGTAAGAAAAACAGTCATTTACAAGAGTAAACTCCTTTATTTTCTGACTTCGCAAGCCTCGAATTCAAACTTTCTATTTCAAACACCTACTTTATGGGCAGACTCTAATTATACCTGCTTTGAAACAGGAAGATTTCACTCCAATGGAGTTGTTTACCATTCCTCTAAATTCATATTTATGAATTCAGCCGATTCATTTGCATTTTCCGGAACGAGCAGAACTTCAAAAAATTCTTTTGTATTTGCAGGTATCTCACATTCAAAACCAACCATAATTATTCCCGGATTTTCGGCATCGTAATTATTTGTTGGGGCTGTACTCCATGTAAGCATTTCAATATTGCCAGGTCCCTTAACTTTTAATTTTAATACTTTTCCGTTATCAATTAAAGTCGCTTCATTATCTCCCAATTCAACGTTTGAGTAGGTTACCATATTCCAACGAATTTTAGTGACTTTATTTAGTGTTTCAATTTCGTCGCGGATAATTGCATATTTTCCATCCTTAATCCCGACCCCGCGTGTTGCCTTTTTTAGCTGATTATTGTAAACCGAAGAAATATCAGAAATCGCAAAACTAAAATTTTCATCATCAGAATAACGATCGATTTTCGCGTAACCACCAACTCGTTGTTGCTGGTCGTCAACAATTAAAACGTTGTGCGAAAAGGTATTCATCCTGAAAATTGTCCAACGCTCGGCATCCTGAGTTTTTCCAAAAATATGCATTCCAAGCGACTCTAACGACTCGTAACTTTGACTACCCAAATCTCCTGCCCATCGCCGTCCGTCAGCTTCCATAACAAATGAACCCACATCCATGTGGCCATGATTTACCGAGGGTGAACCAGCTTTAAAACCAAGATAAACCGCTTTTGAATCTGTCCAGCTTGAGCGCATCATTGCGACCGGATTTGCTCCCTGACCTGTCCAAAACTTTTCGCTTGGTTCTGTAATATTATTTAGCGGAATATTTTTACCCCAAATCATAATAGCCGGTAATTCGCGAATTCCTTTAAAACTATCGAAATTCGATTGTTCCAGAAACCGTTTTTCTGACCAAAGAACCGACGGATTGTTTGTGTGTTCGGCAAACCAAAACATTGCTGGATGAATGTTTGTTCCGGTTCCGCAATCGCTCCAGTTAAAACTTTTCCCGGTTGGGGTGAGCATGTGTTTTAAAAAATGACCGGTTTCCAGGAATCCCGGTTCATCGATCAACCCGCGAACATCTCCGAATTCCTTTTGCATGGCACTCAAAAAAAGAACATTAAATGTTGAACCGTAGCCCCAATAACCGTAACCTTCGGGGTAGTTTCCATCAGGTTGATAAGCTTTCATTGGCAGTTTTATAGATTCGAAGGCACGATCGATAATTTCCTTCGAAACATCTGGGAAATCTTCCTGTATTGCCAGCGCACCAAATGCCATTCCTGCATTACAAACCTGATTCCAGTTATTATCTGATGTTAACCACCACTGGCTTCCTTTTTTCGATTCATTAATTCCCTTTATTAAAATGGCACTTTGTGCTTCTAACCGTGTACGTTCCGATAAGTCTTCATAAAGCCAGTCGTAACCAATTGC
>JAKIST010000039.1 GCA_021648495.1 Draconibacterium sp. | reverse complement strand
AGTTTTTTTGGTTTTTAGCAACTTGATAAATTTGCGTATAGCCATGTTTATACAAAGATTTAGCAAAGAAGATAAAAAGCAAAAGAACAAGTTAAAAAGGAGTAGTTATTGTTTTACAATGCCTAAGTGTAATTTCTACTTGTTGAGTTGTAGCATGCAATTTTTCGGTAGGATAAATGAACCCGAACACAAAAAAAATGACGAGTGCAACTATTGCCGATGGGAAAGTTGTGTAAGTCATTGAGCGGATGTGGTCGTACAATTTTACTTCTACTGCCAAAGCTGCAATATTTGTTGTGTCGGAAAGCGGCGACATTTTATCACCGAAATAGGCACCTCCAATAATTGCTCCGGCGGTAATTCCCAAATGCGCATTTACGGTAATTGCAATTCCCATAATTACTACTCCAATTGTGCCGATTGAACCCCATGAAGTGCCTGTGACCGTTGAAAAGACAACAGGAACAAAAAAGGCCAAAACATAAATGTAATCGGTATTGATTATTTTAATCCCAAAATAAACCAACATCGGAATTGTGCCGCTGACAATCCAACTTCCAATTATTAACCCGATGGCAAAAAGGATAAAAAGTGTAGGCAAAGCTTTTTTCAGTTTGTTAATAATACTTTCCTGAATTTCTTCCCATTTAAACCCGAGAATCCGCAGTTGTGTGATGGCAAAAATAGAAGCAGTAAGAAATACAATTTCCAAAGGAAGGGGAACTTGTTTTAAAAATACGGGCCGGACAACAAGCCCATAAATAATTATTAGAAACAGAAAGGCAACAGGAAATACAGATTGAATAAAAGTTACTTTTTTCTTGTCAGGTTTCGACATGTTTTAATTTTCAAATTTTGGTATGTTACACGTTTTATTTCCCATTCAATACAAACAAGAAAATGGCCAGCCAGTGGCAAATGCTACCGCCAATTACCATTAAATGCCAAATAAGATGTGAAAATTTAAGTTTTTCCATCTTGAAAAAAATGATTCCAAAAGTATAAAATAATCCACCAATTAGAATTAGCAACATACTTGCTGTTGATAAATTATTAAACAGTGGAATAAGAAAAAATAGGAGCAACCAACCCATAATTACATACGATATTATTATGTACATATTCACGCCCCTTTCAAATTTATTTGGGATGAAAGCTTTCATAAGAATACCGGAAATTGTTAGTCCCCATTCAATGCCAAACATTACCCAGCCCGAAACGTGCCCAATAACTGATAATGCGATGGGTGTGTAGGTGCCGGCAATGAGCAGGTAGATGGCAACCTGATCGAAATTGTGAAAGAAATCTTTGGCCTTGCCATGCGCAAGCAAGTGGTTCATTGTGGATGAAAAGTAAAGTAGGACAAGTGTCGCCCCAAATATTGCGGTGCTAACAACTTGCCAAACGTTGCCTCGCGAAACCGCAAAAACAACGATCACTGGCGTGGCAATAATGGATAGAACAAGACCGAAACCGTGTGAAATGGCATTTGCTAATTCTTCGGTTTTTGAAAAACGTGGTTTATTGTCCATAACAAGAAATGAAGGGGAATGATATTTTGTTGCTATTAATTTCGAATTCAACATTTGTTGTAAAACTAACAGTATTGAGCGGTTTTACAACTGGGTTTTCAGTTTATTGTTATGAATATTCAGACTGACATATTCAGCTTAGGTTTAAAAATGAAAATATATGGATAAAACTGAAACTGCACTTCAATTTTTATTGCTTGATTTATCTTCTTCCGAATCAGAAAACCTTCTTATTTTAATATTCAAATAAGCAAACAAAATTGTCATTAACGGACTGATAATATTAAAAAAAGCGTAGGGCGCATACGACCAGGTACTTACACCCAAAACCCGTGCTTGAGTAGCTCCTCCCGTATTCCAGGGAATAAGTACCGATGTAACGGTCCCGCTATCTTCCAAGGTACGGCTTAAAAGTTCAGGTTTATAACCTTTCTTCTTGTATGTTTTGCGGAACATGCGGCCCGGGACAACAATTGCAATGTATTGGTCGGACGCTGTTGTATTAAAAAAGATACAGGTTACAACTGTTGATGCAACCAAACTTCCGGTACTTTTTGCATATTTCACAATGGGCTGGGTTATTCGTTTCAACAATCCGGCAGATTCCATTATCCCACCAAAAACCATGGCCGAAAGAATCAACCAAACCGTGTCTAACATCCCTTGCATCCCGGTGGTACTCAACAACTCGTTGACACTTTCATCGGAAGTTATCAGGTTTACATCGCCAAATATCGATTGCATAACCGCGATGTACGCTGCTTTTGGATAATTGCCGGAGAAACCTGCAATGGCATGGATAACACCCGGTTGAAAAATTATTGTAAAAATAGCTCCGAGAAGGACGCCGGCAAGTAACGCTGGCAGAGGTGGGATTTTCAGAATGATGATCGTAAACAATAAAACAGGTACTAAAAAAAGTAGGGGAGAGGTATTGAATGTTTCACCAATTGCGATTTTCACATTTTCAACATCGATGCTTGCCCCGGTAAAATTGTAATTGAATCCAATAACCAGAAAAATTATTAATGTGAGGGTCATTGTTGGTACTGTTGTTAAGGTCATGTAGCGAATATGGGTAAACAAATCGGTACCAGCCATTGCAGGTGCCAAATTAGTTGTATCGCTCAAAGGGCTCATTTTATCGCCAAAATACGCTCCGCTAACAATTGCCCCCGCTACAATCGCTTCGTTTATCCCAACGGCTTTTCCAATGCCGAGCAGTGCAACACCAATTGTTGCAATGGTGGACCACGAACTTCCGGTAGCAACACTTACAATGGAACATACTACTACTGCTGTAAATAAAAATAACCTGGGGTTGATAAGGTCTAAACCATAATAAATCATGGCGGGCACAACGCTACTTGCCATCCAGGTTCCGGCCAATGCGCCAATTAGTAGCAAAATTAAAATTGAAGGCATGGCCGAGCCGATAGTCGATACGATTTTTTTTCGTATTTTTTTCCATTTTAAGCCCTGATAGTGCGCAACAAGTCCTGCAATGGCCGCCGCCAGCAAAAGTGCTATTTGGTTCGGCCCTGCAAGGGTGTCTTCAAAAAGAATGACGTTAAGGGTAAGTAAAATAATTAATATAATAATTGGAATTAATGCTCCTACAAGGGTAGCTTTGCGTTTCATGTACAATACTTTTCGATTTTAACTTAAAAAAGCAAACTAACACATTTATCCTGAATAATTCACAAATTTTTCTATTTCAAAGACAAACTACTTTGGTATTATTGCGAAATAAGTTGGACAAAGCTGGCGATGTTATTTCGTAACAATGCCTTTGAATAAAGACTCCCGAAAAAAATTGGGATTCGTTTCTCAAAATAGCTAAGGCTATTTTTGTGAGTTTCAAATCTGCGCTTCCCTTTATTCTTTGTATTTTGACCTCTCATAACGAAAAACTCGTGAATTAATCAGTTTATATTTAAATTGCTTCTAATCTCAGAGATTATAATGAAATAACCTAACCGTTTTAACTCGTACTTTTGCACGCTAACTTCGTTAAAAAGCCTCGCTGTAACTATGGCTATAGCTACATTTTTTGCCTTGTTATCGCACAAAATAACTTCGTCAATTCCAGTCATGTTATTTCTTCACAAACCCTTTGTATTTTACCTTTTCATAACGAAAATTCATGAATTAATCAGGTTAGGGATCGCTTTGCGGAAAAGGGTAAAAAAATGATTCTTCAAATTACTCTGAATTTTAATTAATCGCGGTTTGCAAAATTATTGGGTACCAGTCCGAGGCTTCCCAAAAAATCCATACAACCGGCTTTTACATTGTAAATGCGGTCGGGTATTTCGTGCACCGCTTTTACCGTTTCAACAAAAGGCTGTTTATTATCGACATACAATAAAAAGTTTACTGCCATTAGCGCAATGTCCTGATTGTCGCTTTTCAAAAATCCTTTCAGTTTATTTTCCGACCCGGCACTTTTGAAATCCTGATAAGAAATGGCCGCTGCGGTAACTGCCACAGGTGGGTATTTATCGTTCATCGATTTAATAATTTCTTTCTGAAAAGGTTTTAATGTTTCTATATTTTGACTCCGCAACCCCATCATTGCCCAGTAGCGAACAACTTTATTTTTGCTCGCGAGCAAATTAATTTGCTGTTTGGCAATGTCGGCGCCCCGTTTCCCTGAAAGCGATGCAGCGGCATAAATTTCCTTTAAAGGATATCTGTTTTCATCCATTCTAAATTCGTAGGCTGTTCTGGTTTTTGAGATCAACCCGATTTCATATTCAGGAAGAAAAAGAACATCGCGGCTTTTCAGGATTTCCTCATCGAGTTGTTTGCGCATTTTTGCCAACACCGTTTTATATTCCGGTTTCTCAACAAGGTTGTTCGTTTCCCAAACATCACTTTCAATATCAAAAAGAAACTCGGCAGGACGATCTTCAAAAATACTTTTTTGCAGCGGGTTGAGCTTTTTCTCTGCCAAATCTTTACGCATAATTTGTTTAATGTCTGCAATTTCCATGTAACGGATGTACCGTGTTTCGGGCATAAACGGCATAAAATTGCGCGAGTACATATATTTCCCATTTGTTATACTGCGTACCATATCAATTCCGTTATCCGAGCGATCGGCAGAAAGAATGAGATGGTCGGTAGGTTTCGAGCGTTTTTCTCCCATCAAAATACGTCCTTTCAAATAACCGGGAATTTTGCCACCTGCCAAACTAATAATTGTAGGAGCAAGATCTTCAAAATCAATCAGCTCATCGGTAACTACACCTGCAGTCCCCCATGGCGAAAGATGTTTGTACATTTCGGGAAACCAGATAACAAAAGGAACCCGGTAACCCAGATTAATGCCGTTTGTTTTTCCGCGTGGCTCGCCTTCACCGTGGTCGGCATAAAAGAAAATAATGGTACTGTCGCGCAAATTGTCGTTATCGAGTTTTTGAAGAAGCTCGCCAATTTTATTGTCGGTTAGTTTTATTGAATTATAAACACGGGCAAACTGCTTGCGCATTTCAGGAGAATCGTTATAAAACGGTGGCATTTCAAAAGCCTCATCGGCAATTCTATCGGAAACCGGAAGTTTTTTCAATACATTTTTCACATACCAATCAAAAGGCATGGTCATGGTTCTTGACTGGTGCGAATCTATTAAATTAAAAATAGCAAAAAACGGCTGCCCGGGTTTGCGGTTCCACCACCCGGCTTTATTGGAGCTTTCGTTCCAGGCCTCTTTTGTAAACTGTTTTACATTGCCCACGTTGTAATCGGTTTTGCTGTTGTTGGTAACGTAGTAACCCTGCTGTTGCAGGTAGTACGGGAAACCATGGATAAACCCCGGGATGGGATAGTTGCTGCGGTGGTTTCCGGTGCCCATTTTAAACGTTCGCACACCGGTAATAATTGTACTTCTACTGGGTGAACAAACTGTTCCGGTTGAAAAGGCATTGGTAAACCGAACTCCTTTTTCTGCCAGTTTATCGATTACCGGAGTTCTGGCATTTTCGTTTCCATAACATCCAAAAAACTGTGGCGACGAATCTTCGATGGTTACCCAAAGAATGTTGGGTTTTTGTTGTGCCAAGACAAAACTTGCCGAAAAAATAAGGGCTAAAATCAAGAGATAAATATTCTTCATTGTAATATTATATTATATGATTATCGGTTGTTGCAGCTAAAACCAAACGCTGTGAAACGGCAGGTTAATTCAGCTCAAAGCAAGGTTTTACGTTGCCTTGGGTAATCGAAATGTAGCATCTGCACGCGTCATGAAAGGGCAGCGAACAAAAAATTAATCTGCCCATTCAGGACGAAAAAATATTTTTCCCATTTTAACCCAACAAGCTCCGTCAATTGCCGGACTATACCAACGGAGTTAATATTTCATTGGATGCAAAAATAGCAAAAACTAAAAAAAGGCACTATAAAGTGCCTTTTAATATTTTCAAATATAATTTATGTTGAAATTTACATAAAAAATTTCAACATAAAGAACACTGCTAAAACAACCGTAACAACCGAAATGTCTTTGAATTTTCCGGTCAACAATTTCAGTATTACATAAGAAAGGATACCAAAAAGGATACCCTCTGCTATTGAATAGGTCAAAGGCATCATTATGATAGTTAGGAATGCAGGAATTGATTCTGTAAAATCGTCGAAGTTGATGTTTTTAACCGGAGTCATCATCATTGCCCCAACAAGGATTAAAGCAGGAGCAGTTGCTGCGCTAGGTATCATCAGGAATACCGGGGAGAGAAACAGGGCCAAGAGGAAAAGGCCTGCTGTTGTTAACGATGTTAATCCTGTGCGTCCTCCTTCGCTAACTCCCGCTGCACTTTCAACATAACTTGTTACCGTTGATGTTCCTAAAATTGCTCCAACTGTTGTTCCAACTGCATCGGCCATTAAAGCTTGTTTTACACGTGGCACACGTCCTTTACTGTCGAGCATATTGGCTTTCGACGAAACGCCGATCAATGTACCAACGGTATCAAACATATCTACAAAAAGAAAAGTAAAAACAACCAATAGCATGTCCATTGTAAATATTTTAGTCCATTCGAATTTTAAAAAAATTGGACTTAACGATGGAGGAGTAAGATCGAAATTGGCAGGGAGATGTGAAATTCCGATAGGAAAACCAATTACCGCGCCAATAAGGATTCCCAATAAAAGTGCACCTTTAACCCTTAATGCCAACAAAACACCAGTAATTACCAATGTTATCAAAGCAACAACGGCACCGCCATTTTCTGTAACATTGGTTATGTCGCCAAGGCTTACAAAAGTTGCCGGATTGCTAACAACAATGCCGGCGTTCTTTAATCCGATAAATGCAATAAACAATCCAATCCCAACCGAAATGGCATGTTTCATGTTCATTGGTATCGAATTTACAATCATTTCACGAATATTAAAGACGGTCAATAAAATGAAAATCAAACCTTCAATAAATACAGCAGTAAGTGCAAACTGCCATGTGTGGCCCATTCCCAAAACTACTGTAAAGGCAAAAAACGCATTCAATCCCATTCCCGGAGCAAGTGCAAAAGGTAATTTGGCATATAAAGCCATTACCAAAGTTCCTATTAATGCAGATAAAGCTGTGGCTGTAAAAACAGCTCCTTTGTCCATTCCTGTGGCACTAAGGATATCCGGATTAACCGCCAGAATGTAGGCCATGGTCATAAATGTGGTAATTCCGGCAAGTACTTCTGTTTTAACGGTTGTTTTATTCTGTTTTAAATTGAAATATTTTTCTAACATAATGGTTTAGTTTTTTGATTAAAATGTGTAACGTGCAGCTATCGATGGCATTATGTCAAATCCTTCAACTCCACCGAAATTTGTACTGAATTGTATTTCAGTTCCGAGAGAGAAGTTTTTGCTAAGATTATACCACAATTGTGGTTGTGCCAGAAATACATATTTTGTTTTATTTGTACCAAACATATTATCTTCGCGCCAAAAATCAGCAAACCCATCGAATGAAAGTTTATGGTTAAAGGCATGTAAATACCAAACCGCAGTTAACTGAAATGAAGCATCATTTTTTCCTTGAATATATTTATATAATGTCTGGAAAGTAATTCCTTTGGAAAAATCTTTTGCATTTATACTATATTCAAGTCCCGTCAACCACGCGTTGTTAATGGTATAAGCACCTGAGATCTCGCCAGATTTCCATTGACCGGCCCCACCATTGTATTCGACATGAAAAGCAAAAGGAGATTTTGCAATTGTAAAAGCACGGGCAATTTCCCAATACGCAGAACTTACGCCTTCCACACCGCCAACGCCATAACTAAAGTCAATAAAAAAGAAAGTGCTCCCCAGCTTGTCGGGTTTAAACATTTCCACAGTTGATGTCAGGTTGTTATAATCTTTGCCTGTGTTATACAGTAATTGTATATTTTGAGCACCAGCTGACATTACTAAAACAGCCATTGTAAAAAACAGTAGAATTTTTTTCATTGAATTAAATTTATTAATTTATGCTGCTAAAAATATATATTCTTATTTATTATGTACAGCAATGTTTATAGAATGTTCATAAATTGCAATATTGACCCAATGAAAAAAAAATAGTTATTGATGAAAAATATAGACCGTAGAAAATTTATACAAGAAAGTGCTTTGGGTTTAGCCGGAACAATGGTTGCAACTTCTGGTTTGGCAGGCTTGAGTTTTAAACCCGTTTCAAAAGTTAAAATCGATATTGTGAATCTTGGTGAAACAGGAATGAAAGTTCCAAGGTTGGCACTTGGTACCGGGTCGAAAGGTTGGAAACATACTTCGAACCAGAAAGAGTTGGGCGAAGAAAAATTTGCACAATTGGCACAACATGCCTACGATCGGGGTGCCAGGTTCTTTGAAACTGCTGATATGTACGGCACGCACGAATTGGTGGGAAAAGCATTAAAAAAAGTTCCACGCGAGAATGTTACCGTCCTTTCAAAAATTATGGTTTACCAACATCAAGGTTGGTACACGCCCGAACCCTTCCAAAAAAGCATTGACAGGTTTAGAAAAGAGTTGGGCACCGATTATATTGATATCTTGCTTTTGCATTGTATGGTAAACAGTGAATGGACAGACGAATATAAACGTTATATGGATGCATATTCGGAGGCTAAACAAAAAGGGATTATTAAAAAAGTGGGTTTGTCGTGCCACGATATTGGAGCCTTGAAAGTTGCTGCCGAAAGTCCTTGGGCAGACGTGGTACAAGCCAGGATTAATAACAATGGTGCAAGAATGGATGGTAGCCCGGCCGATATTATGCAGGTGCTTCAAAAAGCTAAAGAAAATGGCAAAGGGGTAATTGGCATGAAAATATTTGGGTGCGGTGAGTTAGTTACCGATGAACAACGCCAACAATCGCTAAATTATGTGGTGAAAAGCAAAAATGTGGATTGTATGACTATTGGGTTTGAGAGCATTAAACAAATTGACGATACCATTGAAAGAATTATGCAATTAGCAGGTTCATAAAAAAACCCCAGTCAGGAAAACCGGGGTGTATTTTAAAATTGGGAAGATAAAAATATGGGTCTTATATCACAAATGTAAAAATAAAAATTTAAAAAAGTGCCACTGAAGATTGATTTTTTTATCTTTAATTTTCCAAAGCTTTACTTAAAAAAGCATTTACTTTATGTAATTGTTCAAAAGCCTGAACAGCACGATTAATGAAGACATCACCTGTAATTTTTTGATTGTCGATTGAGCTTGAAAAAACAAACGATTTGTATCTTAATATGTTTGTAAATTCGTGGTCTTTGGGAAATCCTTTGGGTGCAGTTTTTAATTTATGGTCGTACATTTCGGGGAATATTTCTTTAAAACTTTCATCTTCAATAATATCTAAAAACTCTGGCGTGTGTTCAGCCATGTAATTTCGGATGGCTTTCAATGGTTCAGCTTGTGGCATATAAATTCCGCCACCGACAAAACTCTGCTTGGGTTCAATATGAAAGTAGTATCCGGGTGAAGTACTTTTTCTACCACCTTTGGCAATAAAACTTCCAAAATTGGTTTTATAGGGCAGTTTATCTTTCGAAAACCGAACATCTTTAAAAATACGGAACATACAATCTTTTGCAGAAACTCCCCGAACTGTTGGGTCGAATTCCCCAATTTCATTGATTAATACATCAGTCAAAAAAATAATTTTTTCTTTGCTCTCTTCGTATCGTTTTCTGTTGTCGTTAAACCACTCTCTGTTGTTGTTTTCCGTAAGTTCTTGCAGAAATTGTAAGATTTTGTCCATTATTGAATAAATTTTGAATTATTTTTACCGGGTGTAATTTACATTAAAACATTAAAGGGTATGAAAAAGTTTGCATTAATTGTTGCCGGAGGAAGCGGAAGCAGAATGAAGGGTAGTGTTCCAAAACAATTTATTGAATTGCTTGGCCGTCCGGTAGTAATGCACACTTTTGATTGTTTCAAAAAATACGGCCCGCAAATTGAATTTATTCTGGTGCTCCCAAAAATTCAAATTGATTTCTGGAAAGAGTTGTGCAAAAAACATAAGTTTCAATTTGATTATAAATTAGTAGTTGGTGGCAAAACAAGGTTCCATTCGGTAAAAAATGGATTGGATTTGATTGAAGAAGATGGGATTGTTTTTATTCACGATGGTGTTCGTCCGCTGGTTTCGGCACAAACTTTTCAAAATTGTTTTAATACTGCATTGAACCACGGAAATGCACTTCCCGTTGTTCCGGTTGCCGAATCGGTCCGATTTGCTGACGATGTTGGAAATAAACCGGTGGATCGTTCCAAACATTTTCTTGTTCAAACCCCACAAACTTTTCAAACAGGATTGATTAAAAAGGCGTATCAACAAAATTTTTCAGCTTCGTTTACCGACGATGCATCGGTATTGGAAAGTCTCGGTGAAACCATTTATTTGGTTGAAGGAAACCGTGAAAATATTAAAATTACTTTCCCCGAAGATTTGATTTTTGCTGAAGTTCTTTTGAAAAATGAAGGCTGATAAAAGAAGTATTTCCTCTACCCTTCGTTTGCAATGAAGGGTTGCTTGAGTTGAGTTTGCAACTCATTACTATAATCAATGAGTCCAGTCCAAAAACACATAAAATCAAAAAAGTATCTTTTGGTAATATTTTCATTTTTCTCAATTAGCTGATGCTCAGGCATCACCAAATATCGAAAAATATAAATCTCATCCAAAATCTTTCTTTTTATGAAAATCCTCTGTTTTTAGACTGGACTCATCAATATTTTAAAAGAAGCATTACACATTCTAAACAGCTTTCCCCGAATTGCAAATTCGGGGCCGAGAAGTAATAATGAGATGATGACAACAAGTTCGGGGCTGTCATTTCGAATGAGGTACGAATGAGAAGTCTCATCGAAAATACAAAGATCTCTCCTATCGTCGCGGTGACAAAAACGCCCATCTGTCATTGTTGGGGAGGTTGAGGTACGAAACCATCCCTAACAAGCATATAACCAAATAAAAACGGCAGGAATATTGACTTTCCCGCCGTTTATAAATGATTCTAATCAGTGTTATTTCTTGTTCAATTTTTTAATCCGCTTTAGGTTTTTTCGTTTGGCAATTTTTAACCGGATAGTATAATCGAGCTCATATAATGCAGGAACCATCATTAATGTTAAGAAAGTGGCGAAACTCAATCCGAAAATAATTGACCACGCCAATGGCCCCCAGAATGCAACATTGTCGCCACCAAAATAAATATGCGGGTTCAGTTCGGTAAACATAGTTTTGAAATTGATGTTCATTCCCACTGCCAAAGGAACAAGTCCGAGGATGGTTGCTGTTGCAGTAAGTATTACCGGAGTTATCCGCGTACGCCCACCTTCGATAATGGCGCGGCGGGTTGGCAATCCTTCTTTCTTTTTGACATCAATAAATTCAACGATCAATATCCCGTTTCGCACAACAATTCCTCCCAGCGCAACAACTCCCAAACCGGTCATCATAATAACAATGTCCATCTTGAATATTATTACACCCAATAAAACACCAATTATACTGAAGATAACTTCACTTAAAATAATCAGCGATTTACTAACTGAACTAAATTGGGTAATCAGAATAAAGAAAATAACACCAATTGCAATAATCATAGCTTTCATAAGAAAAGTAATTGTTGCTTGTTGGTCTTCTTGTTCTCCTGTCAACTTAATTGCTGTGCCCTCATGCAGTGTGAAATTTTTAGCTTCGCGCTTTATTATTGGCACAATATCATTGGCTGAATATCCGGAAAGTACATTGGAATAAACTGTTATTACCCGTTTCAGATCCAGCCGTTTAATTCCTGCATACGACGATGTATAGTCAATTTTAGCTACTGTTGATAAGGGGATACTTCGTAATCTGCCCGTATTCATATCGCGGTAGGTAATTTCAAGGTTTACCAGAGCATTAATATTTTCACGAACGTTCTTGGCGTAACGAACTATAATTGGGAATTCGTCTTCATCCTGTTTCAGTTTCGAAATTTCTTTTCCATACAATGCAGTACGGATTTCGAGTCCTATTTGCCCGGTTGAAAGTCCCAAACGCTGGGCACGATCGCGATCAATTTGAATAATGATTTCAGGTGAATTCATCTCAAAATCAGTTTTTAACTCTTCCACTCCCGGTATATGCAAGGAATCAATATAATCGCGGAATGCAAAGGCATCGGTAATCAAATTCTCCAGATTTTCACTGGTAATTTCTATGTTGATCGGTTTTCCGGTTGGAGGTCCACTTCTGTTTTTATCCACTGTAATTTCTGCTCCGGGAATATCAGCGGCTTCTTTGCGGATCATTTCCATGTATTGCGTGGTTGAAATACCAGTTGTACGAAATTTATGTTCAACAAAATTAACTGAAACCTTACCTTTATTGAATGGATTTCCTGATGAAGTAAAACCTTGTTCCTCTGCACCAATTGTAACATTCGAAATAATTGATTCAACATCGGGGTTATTTCTCCCGATAGCTTTGTAAACGCGTTGTTCCGCAATTTGTGTAATGCTGTCCGTAACATTTTGGTGTGTTCCTCCTGGCATTTTAACATAAACATAAATGTTGTTTGGATCGTTGTTTGGGAAAAATAAAACTGTGGGTTTTACACTTGCAGTTAGAAAAATGGTAAAAAAGAAAAGACCGATCATCCCAATTAGAATCCATATTGGACGCGAACCTTTTAAAATAAACCTCAGTTGTTTTTCGTACTGATCCATTGCCCATGGCCAAATTTTATCCTGAAAGGTTTTTATCATCCTTTTCATTACAAAGTGGAAAAGAAGAATCATAAGAACACCAAATACAAGAAAATTGGCTATTCCGAATAACTTGAACAAATAGAATAATCCTGCCATTCCGAGCATAATAATAATGATGATCTTAATTCGCTTCCAACCACCTCCTTTTTGATATTCCTGATCGTATTCATGTTTCATAAACGACACAGCAAAAACCGGGTTAAAAACATAAGCTACAAACAGCGATGCAAACAGTGTAATTATAAGTGTTACCGGTAAATAATGCATAAACTGCCCTACAATACCCGGCCAAAAAGCCAGTGGGAAGAATGGAGCCAGTGTGGTAAGCGTTCCCGACAAAATGGGAAGGAAAACTTCCCCTGCCGCCTTTTTAGCGGCAATATTTATGTTGGGGTTAAAACGGTGCAACCTGTGTGTGTTTTCGATAACAACAATGGCATCGTCAACCACAATTCCGAGTGCAAAAATGAAAGCAAACATTACGATCATGTTCATTGTATAACCCAACTCCGGGATAATCATGTAAGCCACGAACATGGAAAGTGGTACCGACAAGCCCACAAAAAAAGCATTTGTAAAACCCATAAAAAACATCAAAACAATGGTAACGAGTATGAACCCAATAATAATAGTGTTGTTTAATTCTTCGAGTGTATTACGGGTAAAACGGCTCTGGTCGCCGGTTATGGTCACTTCCATATCTTTAGGATAGGCGTGACCAATTAGCTCATTGTCAACAATTTCTTTTATTTCATCAGAGGCATCCAGAAGGTTGGCACCGCTCTTTTTTATTACATTTAGTGTAATAACATTTTTACCATCCAAACGGGCAAAACTTTCCTGTTCCTTAAAACCGTCTTTAATATCGGCAAGGTTGCTAAGTTTTATAAAAGCACCGCTCGACGAATGCACAATAATATTTTTTATGGTTTCAACATCGGTAAACTGACCTTTTACACGAACGCTGTTTCTTATTCCGTTGTTGGTTAACGTACCACCAGAGATGGTCATATTTTCCATTGAAACTGCACGTTCAATATCGCTGAAAGTAACTTTGGCCGCCTGCATTTTAAAAATATCGGCATCTATCTGAATTTCCCGATCGAGGGCTCCAACAATATCAACACGGGTAATTTCCTTTAAGCCTTCAATTTTATCCTGAGCTATTTCTGCATAATGTTTCAATTTGTCGAGATCGTAATCCCCCGAAATGTTAAGGTACATTACCGGCATTTCGGAAATATCGACATCCATAATCTGAGGATCGGAGGGCAAATCTGTTGGTAAGTCGTTTTTCGACTTGTCAACGGCGTCACGAACACGTTGTTTGGCCGTTTCTATCGACAGATCGGGATCGAATTCTACAATTATAGAAGAGAAATCTGGAACCGAGTTACTTGTAATTTTCTTTACATCCGAAATCGATTTTAATTGTTTCTCTATCGGGCGGGTAACGAGGTTCTCTATATCTTCGGGCGAAGTACCCGGATATGGTGTGCTAACAACAATATATGGAATTATTACCTGTGGAAATTGTTCCTTTGGGATAAAGTAATAATTCGTCATCCCAAGAATCGAAATCAGAACGGCAAGTACGTAAATACTTGTCTTGTTATCGATGGCCCAGCTCGTTGCAAAAAATTGTTTAAACTTTTTTTCTTTCAACATAATTGGTCGTTTTTGGAATTTAGAGTATTACTTTTTGTCCGGGATTCAAATTCTGGAACCCGGCAGTTATAATTTTATCACCCACACTTAATCCTTCCAGCACTTCAACAATCCCATCGTAATCCTTACCAGTTTTAATACTTCTTTTTTCGGCAGTCAAATCGTTGCCATCTTGTTTGGCGATATAAATGAATTTACCATTTTGGTTGCTCTGAATATAATTCACTGGAAGACAAAATGCATTTTCGTTGGTGTAATCTTTTATTTTTAAATAAGCAATCATGTTGGCACGAAGTACAATATTTTTTGGTGAAATTTTACATTCTACCTTAAACGTTCGGTTTACAGGATCTATATAACGGCCGGTAAAGTTCAGTTTAGTTTCGATATTTTTGCCTAAATCGGGAAAACTAACGAGGGCGGGATTCCCATCTTTTATCCGGGTTGCGTATGTCTCCGATACATCGGCCGAAATTTTTGCCACACTCATATTAATTACACGAATGGCAGAAGTCGGTCCTCCGGGCGAAGCCATTTGGCCAACGCGGAGTGGAACACTTTCAACGGTCCCATTAATTGGTGATAAGATTTTTGCCATTTTTAACTGTTCCCGAATCGTATTTAATCGTCTTTCAAGCGACTCTTTATTGCTTTTAGCTTGTAAATACTGAATTTCACTACCAATTTTTTTATCCCACAAGGCGCTTTGTTTTTCGAAAATACTTGTCACCAATTCCAATTGAGTTTTAACTTCTTCGATAGATTGTTTTAAAACTTGCGCATCGAGTTCAGCTAAAAGCTGCCCACTTTTTACAACGGATCCTTCTTTTACATAAACAGCCGTTACAATACCAGGCATTTGCGGGCTAACAGCAATATTCTGGTCGCCATCAACGGTTCCTTGTACACTTATATAATGATTGAAAACACATTCAACAGCATCGGTAACACTAACCGTTGTACCTTTTAATTCTGGTTTTTCTGATGGACTAATTTCTGCTTCGAGTTTAGTAATTTGAATGTTTAATTGGTCGCGCTGTAACTTTAATTTTTCAAGCTCGGCTTTTTTGTCGATGTTCTGGCTACACGAAACCAAAAAAGCGATTAGTGCCGAATAATAAATAATTTTTTTCATGGTATTTAATATTTATTGTTTTTATTTCTTTTTTTTAATCAACCGAACCGGTTATTAATTTGCAATATTTTGATTGATGTTATATAACTTCTCAAGTTTCGTTTTTGCACCCTGTAAATCGTAAATACTTTGATAATAATTGGTTAAATTGTTCAAATATTGGTTCTGGCTGTTCATTAAATCCATGCTGGTAGCCATTCCCTGTTTGTATTTTTCGAGGGTCCGTTGGTAAATATTGTCCGACAGTTCTTTACTCTCTTTCTGATTTTGATATTTTTCAAGTTTCAGTTTTACTTCGTTCTGATATTGGCTTGCTTGCATAAGAATATTGTAGGAAACAAATTTTCTTGTGTTTTGGGCTTTTTCGAGAGCCATGCGTTTTTGCGAAACAATTGCTGAACGTTGTCCACTGCTAAAAATGGGCAAACTTAAATTGATGCCAATAATATCTTTTGGGGCAAAATCAAAAAGGGGCGCTTTCAATTTTTCATTATGATTGAAGAATCCATTAATCGTAGGTAAAAAGCTTGATTTCGCAAGTTTCAATTCCAATTGTGCAACTTTCTCAGAAGTTTGAATGAGCTTAAAATCAACATTGCGATCAAGGTTAAATTGTTCGTTGATTAATTGTTGGCTCGATTTGGTGAGTACCTCGCCCGATTCCATTTTGTCCGATAATTCAATTTTTACGGTTTCTTCCATTCCAATTTGAATTTTCAATAAGCGGTAACCCAAGTCCAGGTTACTGTCAATTTGGTTCATCGCATTTCGGATGGTATTGGCGGTTACTTTTAACTGATCTACATCTGTTTGTTCAAGAAAACCCTGTTTGTTCATTTCAGTAATTTCGTACAGGGTTTTATTGATATTTTCAAGGTTTTGTACCAAAATAACCCGGCTTTCTTCAGCAAGCTGAAGCATGTGATATGTATTTACAATTATTTCAATTACATCGAGTTTTGTTTTTTCATTGTTGTGTTTCGATAAATCGTAATAAACTTTTGTAGCCTGTAAGCCAACAAAATATGCACCGTTAAAAATCAATTGCGAAACAGTAATGTCGGTAACAACGTTTTGTTTCACGAGCAATTCAACAACAGCATTGGGATCGGCGTTTGGATCGAAAAAAGTAGCCGGAAGACTCGGTACTTTTGGGTATAATGTGTACGCCGCTTTTGCATCGATATGGGGCAAACCGGTAGCTGTGGTTTCCCGAATTTTCTTTTGTGCAATTTTTAAATCAAGCTGCGAATTGAGAATGTTTGTGTTATTCTCTAACCCGAACTTAACAGCATCCTCTAACGAGAGTTTTGTCGGTTCCTGTGCTCCGGCCATTAATGTCACTCCAAGTAACATTACAACTGCAAGCAGAACCTGTTTGTGCTTTCTAAACATGTTTTGAACTAATTATTGGTTATTAATATTTTTATTCAATTGAACGATTTCTGATTTTCGTTTTTCGAAGTATTTTATTCCTTCGGGCGTAGAAATTGCCCTGATATGGTTTTCGACCATGGCTTCAAAAACCTGCTCGAATGTTATGCTTTCAATAAAACAGTAATCTTTGTTGTGCATATCTACCAGGTTTCTAACGTATAAACCGGCAACCAGATCAATGTTAACATCCTCACGATATAATTTTCCTTTTATTCCTTTTTGAATATTTTTACTTATTTGATTAAAAATATGATTCTGTTTTTGAGACATAAATTGGTTAAAAATAGCTTCGTAATACTTTTTCATCTCGAATTTTAATTTCGGATTTAAACGTCCCATTTCTTCAAATACCAAAAGACTGACCTGAATTAAAATATCGATTGCATTTAAATCGCTAAATTTAATTTCCGAAATCTTATTTCCCCATTTCATTTCATCATAATAAAAAAGCTTTTCAATCAAATCTTCTTTACTCTTGACATATTGGTAAAGGGTTTTTTTTGAAATTTTCAGTTTCCGGCTGATATCGTCCATGTTTAAATTCCGGATACCAAATTCATAAAACAGCTCAATTGTTCCATCAAGAATTGTACATAATTTGGGGTCATTAAAAATTAAATTATCATCCATTTTTAGCTTAATATTATTTTCAGGCAAAGAAAAGGAAACGATTTAGATCCAAATCGTTTCCAGTATGTAAATTGTTTATTTATTAATATAGAACCAAATTTCCTGAAATGTTGAAAAATATCAGATCACATGATATTCTTGTGTGGGAAGAGGTAAAAAATAATTTTCTTTTGCAGAAAGCAAATATTTTAATCTTCGAATAAATGCTAATGCTAACTTCAACTTACCTTAGTTTTAGGTCTTAACTTTAGAAGTATTAAATTAACCAAACAATCTTTATCTTATTAAGTAAAGTAAATCATGAAAATATAATCCGGAAAATCCATTAATAATTCAAATAAAAGAAGATGGTGGTTATATTGTAACCAGAAATAATTTGAATCTAAGAGAAATACTGGAATCATCAACCAGGCAAGGATTAAAAAATATTGGCAGACCTTATGAATTAATTTCAAAATTAATATTAAGAAAACCGACACTGAATTTATTGTAAGAATACCGGTGTTAAACCAATTGGATTATGAACGTTTTACCTGAATAATTCACAAATATTTCTATTCCGAAACCAAACTACTTTGAATAAAGGTAATGCTCGGAATCCAATTCTCAAAATAGCAACTGCTATTCCTGCGAGTTGAATTCCTGCGCTCACCTTTATT
>JAKIST010000038.1 GCA_021648495.1 Draconibacterium sp. | reverse complement strand
AAATTCAGAAGCTGCTAAAAATGCTCGGTAAACCGTCAGGAGGTTTTGCGTTCCGCGGTTCCGACAGGTATCTGGAAAATGTGAACACCCCTGTCCGCAGCGAGGCAGCATTAGATTTAATAAAAAAAGCCATGGCTAGCAGCCCCAAAGATCCGCTTTACGTAGCCACCGTTGGTTGTATTACGAATATCGCTTCTGCAATATTAATCGAGCCTGAAATCATAAAAAACATCGTAGTAGTTTGGCTTGGTGGAAATGGATTAAACTGGCCAACCCAAAAAGAATTCAATCTAAAACAGGATGTTCTGGCTGCACAGGTTGTTTTAAACTCCGGCGTTCCGATGGTGATAATGCCATGCCAACCGGTGGTTTCACATTTTCTAACAACCATTCCCGAACTCAGTCAAAACCTAAAAGGTAAAAATGAACTTTCTGATTACCTGTTTAATATTGTCCTCGAATACAGTGGAGGGAAAACAGCTTGGTCGAAAGTAATCTGGGACGTTACGGCAGTTGCTTGGTTGGTAAATCCATCGTGGATTTCAACCAACCTGGTACACAGCCCGGTTTTAACCGACCAGGTTACTTACAGTGTTGACCAATCGAGGCATTTTATGCGCATGGCAACTTCATTAAACCGCGATGCAATTTTCAGGGATTTATTTGAAAAACTGGGGGAATAATTTCGAAAAATAGAATTAAAGACAGGAATTCAAATCCTGTCTTTAATTCTATTTTTTACTTAATATCGCCACCCATTCCAGAGTGTCCGGTGCTTTCAAATCCACAATAGTGCCACCTTCAACTCTGCTTTCAGAAATTGTTTCTCCGGTCCTGATTTCCATCCATTTCAAATTGAATTCAGTTTTAAATCCAGTTAAATCCAGTCCAACTTCTCCTCCATCGGTAAAAAATATAACATAAACATTTCCCGGGTTAGAAGCGAGATAAGCTTCGTTTTCTTCCCGGTCTGAAAGCAAATTATTTCCGGGTTGCAATTCCCAGAATTTAACTGTTTTCTCAATTTCCCGGGCAACTTTAACACAATTCATCGACAATTCAGAAAGTCCCAATCCGGAAGGTGGGCGATGAAAACGTGCCGAAGCCGCACCACCAATCACGTGCCGCCACCAGCGTTCGATACCATCTTTGGTATTTCCGTGAGGCCCACCATCGGCACCGTAAGTTTTTACCGTATTTAACGGCCTGGGTTGTTTTGAAATATAATTACGGACCCACTGAAAATTGTCCCAATGTACCTGCCCTTTTTTCTGGTTGTTTTGCGACACATCACAAAAAGCATAACGATCGGGGTGGTCGAATGTACGTTTGTGATGCTCCGATTTCAAATCCCAGTTGTCCCACATTTCGGTTACGCAAACCTTTTTGCCCGCCTCATCAGCTTTTCCCTGGATCAGCCCGGCCCAATAAATTGCCCACGCCTCTTCTGCAGAAGTTTCGTTGTCCATACAATACAAAACGTTGTTGTGCTTCAACGAATAGGAAAGCATTTTCTCAACAAACCTCTTTTGATACTTCAGCAAAATTTCGTTGTTACGTTGTTTTGGTGTAGTGAAGAAAAAAGGTTGTTTGTTCTGCCCCGGATGAGCGGGATATTCAGCAGCCAATCCGGATTCTTTATTTGTGTAATTCACATTGTTTTTGGGATTGTAAGGATGAGGCTCCCAGTTGTTTCTTGAATAATCGAACCTGTCCCACACTTCAATCTGGACAATAATATCGCGCTTTTCGGTTTCCGACAAAAAGAAATCGAAACGGTCCCAATAATCTTCGTTCCACTGTTCGAGATCGTATTTTCCATTTTCGAGTTGAAGGAAAGGATACAACTCAAAACCTTTGTCTTGTCGGTCGCTCATAGTGTTGCGCACATAATTTGCCCCAACTTTTTTCATTGAATCCAAATGCGGAACCAGCATTTCAGTTGGCCACTGAAACAGGTTGTCATCACTGCTGGCACCAAGCAACATCACCGGTTCTCCTTTGTATTGCCAGTACCAGGGATTTTCCGACCAGGGTTGGATCCGGTTATTTCCAGGATTTTGACACCCATTTAAAATTATTGAAACTAAGATGATTGTTTGAAACAGTAATTTTTTCATTTCATTTAATTTTAATTACAATTTATGAGTCCAGTCCAAAAACACATAAAATCAAAAAAGTATCTTTTGGTAATATTTTCATTTTTCTCAATTAGCTGATGCTCAGGCATCACCAAATATCGAAAAATAAAAATCTCATCCAAAATCTTTCTTTTTATGAAAATCCTCTGTTTTTAGACTGAACTCATTTATCTTTTATCATTTCGAGTTATCTCCCAATTTTTATTGGGTACAATGTGTTAATGGTAGTTCGCTCAACGATGCTGTCATTTCGACGAGTGTGCGAGGAGAAATCTCTCGAATTGAACAGATCTCTTATTTCGTAGCTATGACAGATTTTAAACTGCTTGTCATTTCGACGAAGAATGAGGAGAAATCTCTTCCAAATTTACAGATTTCTCATTCGTTCCTCATTCTGCCAAAGGCATCGCTTCGTGGGAAATGACAGAACGATATTTAAAAAGCACAAATTTTACCCTATTTCTTTTTCAAAATAATCAACATATCATTATTAAAATCGTGAGTGAATTTTATAGTATTTTCACCCTGAATAATTTTAGCTTCTGAATATTTATTGGTCACGGGATTAAACCACTGTGCCGAATATTGATATCCTTTTGGATTGAACAGTGTAACTTTTGTTTTTTCAGGAATGTAAGCTACAATTGTTTTGTCATCGCCACTTTTCACAAGCGAAATCCAATGATTGTACGTTTTTTCGCCCGGTTGTTCAGCCAAAATTTCATTGGCAGGGTATAAATTCCACCATTCCAAACTATTCACAAATTTAGCGAGATAACCCATCTCGATACTTCCCGGAAATTCGATACTTTTTCGCCAGCCGGTAACTCCGCCTTTATCGTTGTGGTTCAAAATTTTCTCCCCCTCGGCAAGCCAGGGCCAAATTCCATTTGCGCCGTAAGTAACTCCTGCAACCGGAGTTGCAAAAATACTCCAGTAACTTGCATTCCGAACATCTTTTGCCGTAATCCGAAACCCAATTTCTTCGTAGTTGGGTTCCATATTAATGTACGGCATGGGTTTTAATTTGCTCCACATTTGCGACATTGGACCTTTGTTAATCCAGTTCACCGTCCCTTCGCTGTTGCTGTGCGACGACTGGTAACCCATTAAACCATACCAATCTTCAGGTGCATAAATATCGCCCACAAAAGAGCGGCCGTGTGGATGCAAAGTAACCGGTGCATGGTCGATATCGTTAAAAACCCTGCGGCCAATTTCTTTCCATTTTAATTCCTGATCATCGTAATATCGTCCATCGCCACCGAGTGTCCAAACCACATGGTTTCCCTGGTAACGGGCAACAATGTACTTTGATAGTAAAACCGCCTCATCGAGCGGCAAGGTGTAACCGGGGCTTAATTCGCGCCCCTGACCAAAAGGCAGAGCCCACAAAATTACAGGCGAAACCACCAACCCTTCTGCGTTGGCTTCATTAATCTTTTGATCGATTCTTTTAAAAAATTCGGGATGAATATGAATGTAACCCGTGCCGTCGATTGCAGTTAACCCTTCCGCATTTTTATCGCAGCCACGCCACTCGGTGGTTACCAATTGAATTACGCTGTAATTATTCGCTTTTCGTTGGGTGAGGTAATGTTTCCATTCTTCATTGGTTGATTTTAATGCGCCGTTCCATGCTGTACAAGCAAGCCAAAAAAATGGAGTTCCATCGTTGTACGACAGATAATATTTACCCGGCTCGTGCTGGATTGCCCCTTTTTGAAAAATGGGATCTTCAGATATATTGGGGTTGCATATAAATTTTCCGGTTTGATTGTGAAGACCCGGATTTTCTTTGTCGGAACAATCTGTTCTCCAGTCCCACTCTCCGGTTTCGTCCGGGAGAAAACGCACTTTCCAATCGGTGCCACCATCCCAAAAGCCACGCACTGTTTTTGTACGGCCAGAAGGAGCGGTAAAAGTAATTTTGAAATCTTTTACATCGTAAATTGGGTTATCGTAGGTTTTTGAACTGGAAAACGAAATTTCATATTTTCCCCAAATCTCAGTTCGATCTGTAACTTCAGACTTTATAACATTTTGGGCAAACAGGTTTGAAAAACAAAAGACAATCGAAACAGCAAAAATTAAATTTTTCATTGTTGTGAATTTTATTTTAATAACTCAAAGAATCCGTAATCCTATTATCTTAACAACGCATTTGTTTTTTCCAAATCGAAATATTCAGGATCAAATTCGTCTCCTAACCATTCAATATAACTTTCGTATTCCTCGTGGTCGGGCTGTTGAAGTATTTCCAACATATCTGCATACCCCCAAACTCCACCACAATCCTCTGGTGGACAATTCATTTTACCTTTCATGCAAACCGGATAATTAATTGTATTATCAATTGGAAGGATTTTCTCTAAAAGAATATCATGTTCCCAACTATCGCCAAAATCATACTCGTAAACTATTTTCGCCTTCTCCTTTTTTAATAAATCCGATATTTTCATTGATTTATAATCAACATTGTTCATTTCCTCCCAATAATCACCATCACCGGGCATTCTTCCTGTATAATATGTACGGTTTTTAATAAATTGATGTAAATGAGAATTTGTCCAACCCATTGCAATTTGAATGATCTGATGAAAATCAGACAATAATAAATCTGATGGGATCAATAATCTCCTCCAAATTTTGGGTTTAAAACCTTTTAATGCAATTTGAACCTGATAAACTTTCTTTGTCATATTTTACGTTTTTAATTTTAATTATAATTATAGAAGTTGTCTAAAGTTGGGCTGGAATATGTTATCTAAACAACTGAACGTTAATATTTAAGGAACCGTAGATTTTGCAACAAAAAATTACATTCTTTTTGTTTTGTTTTTTGGGGATATAAGTTGGTTAATGACCGATTTACTTAATCGACTTTAGACAACTTCGTAATCCGTTTAAATAACACAAATGCAAAATCATCGCTGTCATTCATGCAAAAGCGGGGATTTCTGGAAATTTTGCAGCTATTATTTTAATTTTCCGCATGAAACAATTCCGCCATTAATTTCTATCTGATTTCAACATCCAAAACTTATTTCTTCGACAATGGTGTTAATTCAACCTTCCTGAAAAATATTTCAGCACTTTCAGACTGGATTTGAATTCGGCCTTTTTTGGGTTTAACATCTGTCGCTTTATTTACTACTAAAGTTTCCAAGGCAGTATTCGCCTAATTATCAAGAATATAGCAAAATCATGAAAAAGCATTAAATGTCTGATTTATAGCAAAATAAAGTTTAAAAAAAAGAAGCATATTCTATTGTAATTTCTTATTTTTGAGATAGTTACAAAACAAATTTCAAAAACCAAAGAATATGCAACATCACAAATTTACAACTAAAAATGCTGAATTGAAAATCATATCTTCTGATTCTGAAAAACTGACAAGTTCTTTGCCAGATGTGATGAAAAAGTTTGAAGTAAAAAAACGTACTTCTATTTTCGATTTTATCAAATACAAAGGTATTGCCATTTCAAGTTTAATAAATATTTTGCTTGTACCGCCATTTTATGAAGTTGCAAACATCTGGCATTTAATGAGATGAGGCATTCAAAAACAAAACATTGATGGCAAAAAATAAATTTTTATGATGTGGAACACAATGAATTTATTGACTGGCGCAGATTTTTAAAAATACATACTAAAAGGTTTATTTATCTAATTAACAACAATATAAACCTCAAATCGCAGGAAATAACAGCCTTAATATTTAACGATACGTTAATTGAAAAAACAGGAAAAAAGATTGAGAAAGCCAGCAGGGTAAATAACCATGTAAGTAACAGGTTTATACTTGGTTACAAATTGTTGGTCTGTGGATTTTGGGACGGGGCAAGTTTTATCCCAATTGATTTTAGCTTGCATAGCGAAAAAGGTAGAAAGCAAGAAAAATTAATATGGGCATATCATAAAGACGCAAACAATGTTGAAAAACAACGTAAAGAAATTGAAGCATTCGGAAAAACAATTTCAAAAAACACAGGAGAATTAGCTGGGAGATTAAAAAAGTATCAAGTTAAATCGAACAAAATCAATATATTAAGTTACGAAGGATTAGCAGGTAAAATCGAAAGTACCACCGCACCTCAGAAAAGCAAGATATTTTAATACAACTCGAGAAAGAAATAACTTCGGCTTACAAAAATTTAAAGCACTATTACTCAAGTGAATGTTTATTCGGATTAAATTTAAAAGAACGCAATGAACAATTTTAAAAAGCGGTTTCTACAAAAAGTCATGGTTTTATAAGACGCAAAGAGGCGGATAAAAGCAAGATAGACAGCATGTTGGCAATAATTGGCAGAGCCGTAAAAATGGAAATA
This sequence comes from Draconibacterium sp., assembly GCA_021648495.1. Lineage (GTDB taxonomy): Bacteria > Bacteroidota > Bacteroidia > Bacteroidales > Prolixibacteraceae > Draconibacterium. The sequence continues at coordinate 11,982 of JAKIST010000038.1, read as the reverse complement.
ATCCCCGATTATGTTTTAGTTGACAGTTGGCTTTTCTGTTTCAATTTATTGGACAAATTAAACAGGCTGAAAAAGAGAAGCATTAAATTAGTATCCATGGTGAAAATTAACAATCAAATATTTACTATCTATCGGACAGACAAAGAGTTATCAGGCAAGGATATTGTAAAACCCATGAAAGAAATGCACAAAAATGCAAAAAATTGAAAGCAAATATATTCGGGTAAACTGCTATTACAAAGGCATTCGTGTGAATTTGTACTTTGTCAGGATGGGAAAATGTAAAACGTGGCATTTGTTGTTGACTACCGACTTGACTTTAAACTTCATTAAGTTAATGGAAATCTATCAGATACGTTGGAGTATTGAGGTGTTTTTCAAAGAAAGCAAGCAGTATTTACACCTATCAGGTTGTCAATCGAATACGTTTTATGCGCAAATAGCAGATATGACAATTTCGATGATGCAGCATATTATGTTAAATCACTTTAAAAGAGTAAATTACCAACAAAAATTTGGTGGATTGTTAGAAGCAATAAGTTGTGAATTGGTTGAGTTGGATTTGGTATCACGTTTGATCGAACTTTTATGGGAATTTGCGGACTTGTTTTGTTCGATTTACGGAATTGACTTTACTGAATTCCTTCAAGGTTTAATGCGAAATGAAGAAACTATGTTGAGAATTCAGAAATTGTTGATAGAAAAGGTTTTACCTAAAGCTGCATAATCCGGCAAAAAGTAAAAATGTAACATAAGCAATTATGTATGAATACTTTGAATTCAGATATAGAAGGAAATTATTGAAAAATTGCAATTGGAAGTATCTGATTTATAATACTTCTTTTGCTCGGAAACTTTAATAGAAGTGCCTGCAAGAAAACTACTTTTTTTCGAGCCTTTGATAAGAAAACGTCAAAGACAAAGCCTGCCCCGAATTGTCGGGGGCTTTCGAAGTCTTGAAAATCAAGAAGTTTACTTTTGTAAATGATTGTTTTCAAGACGAGAGTAACGCAGTATTTGGCGTTTTCTTGCAAAGAATGGTTAATACTCTTTCACCTCCACTTCGCCATTTGCAACACGCAGGGCATTCATTGCAAGTGCTTCCAGTTCGTCTTCACCGGGGTAAGTATAAATTGGCGCGATAAAAGCTGTTTTCTTTTTAATGTATTTTTCGAGGCTGGTATTGAACGCTAGGCCGCCAGTGAGTAAAATGGCATCTACATTTCCATCCAAAACAACGGCCATTTCGCCAATTATTTTAGAAACCTGATAAAACAAAGCTTCCTGAATAAACCGGGCTTTTTCATTTCCAGAATTGGCTAAACCTTCAACTTCCCTCGCATCGTTTGTTCCGAGATAACTCACAAATCCACCCTCGCCCAAAATCATTCGCTGAACCTGATCTTCAGAATATCCACCACTAAAACAAAGCTCTACAAGTTGACCGACAGGCAGTGTGCCCGAACGTTCGGGGCTAAAAGGGCCTTCCCCATTTAGTCCATTGTTAACATCGATCACCCGGCCGTTTTTATGCGCACCCACCGAAATACCACCACCCAAATGAGCTACTATCAAATTTAAACCGCTATATTCTTTCCCAACCTTTTTAGCATGGATCCTTGCCGTAGCTTTTTGATTTAGTGCATGGAAAATAGACCGCCTTTCAAATTTTACATGACCTGAAATCCTTGCAATTTCATCCAATTCGTCGGTAACCACCGGGTCGGCAATAAATGCTTGTGCATTGGGAATTTGCAATGCTATATAATCGGCCAGCAAAGGACCAAGGTTACTGGCATGTTGCCCAACAATTCCCTCGCGGGCATGTTGCAACATAAGATTATTGACCCTGTAAACGCCTGATTCCATTGGGTAAGTCATCCCTCCGCGGCCAATAATAAATTTAATAGAGTCCACCTCAATTCCCTCTTCAATTAGCGAATCAATAATCAACCCTTTTCGGAAATCAAACTGGTCAATTATATTTTTATAAGCCAGCAATTCGTCCATAGAATGTCGGATCGTTTTATTCAATACACATTTTGTATCGAAATAAACGGCAAATTTTGTTGAAGTAGAGCCCGGATTTATGGCCAGAATTCGATGCATTAATTTCAATCTGTATTTAATTGTAATTTATTTTTATGTGAGTTCTTAACCTGTATTATTCACAAATCATTCTATTCCGAAGCCAAACTACTTTGAATAAAGATAATGCTCGACTTTCGTTTCTCAAAATAGCTAAGGCTATTTCTGCGGGCCTCAACTCTGTGCTTCCCTTTATTCTTTGTATTTTGACTTCTCATAACGAAAATTCATGAATAATGCAGGTTAAATCCATGCTGTTGCTTACACAAATCAAATCCCAGCCATTGGCGGCTCAACTTAATAATGAAGCCAGTGCAATGGAGTTGAGCTTTGTTTTTTCGCTGTCGCCGCGCGACGAAACTACTGCCGGAACTTTTGCCCCTGCTATAATTCCCGACATTTCGGCCTTGCAAAGTTTCGAATTGGTTTTATAAAATACATTTGCAGCATCAATATTCGGGAAAAGCAAACAGTCGGCATCGCCTGCAACCGGCGAAGTAAAACCTTTAATTTCTGCCGAAACACGGTTGATTGCCACATCCAAAGCCATTGGACCATCAACCATTCCGCCTTCAATTTGCCCATGCTCCGACATTTTTGCAATGGTTGCTCCGTCCATGCACGACTGAATGGAAATAATAATTTGCTCGGTTGGTGCAATTACAGCCACTTTGGGCACTTCAATACCAAGTCGTTGCGCAGCTTGAATTAAGTATTCAGTCATCAAAATTTTCTGCTTTAAATCGGGGTAAGGAATAACTCCCGCATCGCTAAATATTAATAATTTATGATAATTTGGATTGTCCATTACCGAAATATGGCTCAATGTCCCCCTTGCCGGAACAAGTCCGTATTCTTTTTTTAATAAAACCCGCATGAACTTATCGGTGGAAACCATGCCTTTCATAATCAAGTCGGCTTTGCCTTCGTGAACCAATTCAACGGCTTTTTCGGTTGCCTCTTTCGACAAAACAGCGTCAATAATTTCGTATTTACCAATATTAATATTCAAACTTCGTAAAATGTCCGCTATTTTTTCTTTTTTCCCTGTTAAAATTGGTTTTACAAATCCCATTTCAACCGCTTCGTTGAGTGCTTCAAGCGTATTTTCATCAACACCATTTACAACTACTAACCTTTTTTCAGGCTGTTTTCGGGCAGCTTCTAATAAGTCGCTAAAGTTTTTTATGTGCATCATTTTTTTTTCGAAGTTACGAGAAACTACGGTTTCAATTGATAACTTTTCTCAGATTATTTTATGTTTTAAACCATAACGTAAGATTTTATCTTTATAACCTGTATTATTCACAAATTATTCTATTCCGAAGTCAAACTGCTTTGAATAAAGAAAATGCTCGATTTTCGTTTCTCAAAATAGCTAAGGCTATTTCTGCGGGACTCAACTCTGTGCTTCCCTTTATTCTTTGCATTTTGACTTCTCACAACGAAAATTCATAAATAATGCAGGTTAAGATGAAGTTGAAACTGAAACTGAAATTTGCATTCAAGTTCTATTTTTGCAAAGCATAAACTTCCCGTGCAATCATCAATTCTTCGTTTGTTGGCACAACAATAATTTTTATTGGCGAATTTATGCTGTTAACAATTGCCTCCCCACCAATACATTTTTCGTTTAATTCTTTTGATAGTTCTATCCCCATAAATTCAAATTCTTTGCAAATTGCATCGCGGGCATCGCAACTATTTTCTCCAATTCCACCAGTAAAAACAAGGGCATCTAAACCTCCCAACACAGCAATGTAAGCACCAATATACTTTTTAATCCGATAATGAAAAACATCCAAGGCAGTTTGCGAATCGCTGTTTCCCGTTTTTGCACTTTCCAAAACATCCCGGTAGTCGCCCGAAACATTAGAAAGGCCAAGCAGGCCACCTTCTTTATTGACAATCTCCTGAATTTCTTTTACCGATTTATTAAAATTCTCATGAAGGTAAATCAAAACCCCTGCATCGATATCACCGCTTCGGGTTCCCATAACCAATCCTTCCACGGGTGTCATCCCCATCGAAGTATCGATTGATTTCCCATTTTTAATAGCTGCAACCGAACAGCCACTTCCCAAATGGCAGCTTATTATTTTCGAGTTGTTCAAAGCAAGGCCCGCCAGTTCGCAAGCACGCTGCGAAACAAACTTGTGCGAAGTTCCATGAAATCCATATTTGCGAATTTTATGCTTTTGGTACCACTCTTTCGAAATTCCATATAAAAATGCTTTTGGTGGAATAGTTTGATGAAAAGCTGTATCGAAAACCCCTAACTGCAATACGCCCGGCAACAGTTCCGTAACTGATTTTATTCCTTCCAAATTAGCTGGATAATGCAGTGGCGCCAACGAAATAGACAATTTCATAAAGGCGATCAATCCGGGGGTAATTTCTGAACATTCAGTTCCCATTTCGCCTCCGTGGATCAATCGGTGCCCCACAACACCTATTTCCGAAATTGAATTTATACATTCATTTTCAGGGTTTACTAATTCTGTAATAAATTCATTTAATACTTCGAAATAAGAGTATGCTTTTTTTGTTCTCTTTATTGAATTTTTTTGAAATTTGAACCGGAAATCAAAATCCACTTCTCCGCTTTGTTCTGCTTTTCCGGCAGCCAATAAAATTTCACCGGGCATATTATAGAGTTGGAATTTAATGGAAGAACTTCCACAATTTATAACCAGTACATTCATAGAAAAAAAAGATTTTATGTTTCGATTTTGGCACATGACAAGCATCGAAATTTAATAAAAATCAACTAAAATCCATCATGTTGCAACATGTTTTATTGCAGAAAAAAAGGGTGTTGTACAATATGTTGAATTCATTTCAAAAAAGATTTTTTTATACTACATTCAAGCCCTAATTATTTGACAAAATTTGACAATGTAAATTTTAAGCTCATCTTGTTACACAAAATTTTACCATACAATAGTTTAGGCCTTTCCTTCGACAAATCTTACGAAGCAATTATATTTAAAAATAACTTCAACGAATTTTCAACAAGCAAAAGACGTTCAAACGGAGTTCTTATTAAATAATATTTGGTAAGGCGATAAAATAAAATAACTTCAAACCTTAATTTTTAATTAATTTATTAACTTAAATGTTATTGTTATGGTAAATAAAATCACGAATTTCGCTGAATATCTTCAGAAGTACCAGGAAAGTGTAGCCGATCCCGATGGGTTTTGGGGCAATATTGCAGAGAACAATTTCTGGCGTAAAAAATGGGATCGGGTCCTCGACTGGAATTTTAAAGGCGAAAATGCCCCCAATGTCAACTGGTTTATAAATGGTAAGTTGAATATTACCGAGAATATCTTCGAACGTAATATGCACATGCGGAAAGATCAGGTAGCAATTATCTGGGAACCCAACGATCCAAAAGAAGCAGGAATTAAACTTACCTACGGCGAACTTTTCGATAAAGTAAAACAATTTGCAAACGGGTTAAAAAAGATTGGTGTTAAAAAAGGCGACCGCATTGCCATTTATCTGCCAATGGTTCCCGAATTGGCTATTGCCATGTTGGCCTGTGCAAGAATCGGGGCAATCCACTCCATCGTTTTTGCAGGATTTTCGGCAACCGCACTTGCCGACCGTGTAAACGATGCCGAATCGAATGTTATTATTACTTCAGACGGTGGTTTCCGGGGCACTAAAACCATTCCTTTAAAAGCAATTGTTGACGAGGCAGTAGAAAAATGCCCAACGGTAAAAAATACAATTGTATTAAAAAGGACTAATGAAGAGATCAATTTTGTTGAAGGCCGCGATATTTGGTGGCACGATTTAATTAAAGGTGTTTCAACTGAAAACGTTGCAGAAGTAATGGATTCGGAAGATACATTGTTTATTCTTTATACATCAGGATCAACAGGCAAGCCCAAAGGAGTAGTCCACACCACTGCCGGGTACATGGTTTTTGCCGAATATACTTTCAAAAATGTATTTCAATACAGCGATGGCGATATTTATTGGTGTACTGCCGATATTGGATGGGTTACAGGGCACTCGTATATTGTTTATGGACCATTATTGACCGGTGCTACTTCAGTTATGTTTGAAGGTGTCCCAACCTGGCCCGATGCAGGCCGCTTCTGGGAAGTTGTCGATAAATACAAAGTCAACCAGTTTTACACAGCTCCAACTGCAATTCGTGCGCTGGTTGCCCAGGGAGACGATTGGGTGACAAAACACAATCTCAGCTCATTAAAAGTTTTGGGAACTGTGGGCGAACCAATCAACGAAGAAGCCTGGCGCTGGTACCACGATTTAGTTGGAAAAGGAAAATGCCCAATTGTAGATACTTGGTGGCAAACCGAAACTGGTGGAATTATGATTACTCCGCTGGCTGGCATCACACCAACAAAACCTTCATTAGCAACACTTCCGTTACCTGGTGTCCAGCCCATTTTAGTTGACCCCGAAGGAAAAGAACTGAAAGGAAATAGTGTTGAAGGTATTTTGTGCATTAAATTCCCATGGCCGGGAATGATCCGCTCACTTTATGGCGACCACAAAAGGTGTTTCCAAACCTATTTCTCAGCCTTCGAAGGATTATATTTAACCGGTGACGGTGCCAAACGCGATGAAGAAGGATATTACAGGATTATAGGCCGGATTGACGATGTTATAAACGTTTCGGGCCACCGCATTGGAACTGCCGAAGTTGAAGATGCAATTAACCAGCACCCGAAAGTAAATGAGTCGGCAGTTGTTGGATATCCTCATGCAATTAAAGGTTCCGGGATTTATGCATACGTAATTTGCGCAGATCTTACAGACGCTGAAAGAGCAACTATTGAAGCAGAAATCAGGGCAACCGTAACTAAATTTATTGGTCCCATTGCCAAACCCGATAAAATTCAAATTGTTAGCGGATTGCCAAAAACCAGATCGGGAAAAATTATGCGCCGTATCCTTCGTAAAATTGGCGAAGGAGATGCTACAAACCTGGGAGACACTTCTACATTGCTTGATCCAGGTGTTGTTGATGAAATTATTGACGGAGCACAAGTTGAAGTAAAAAGATAATCAAATCTAAGCTGAATAATTCATGGATTTTCGTTATGAGAAGCCAAAATACAAAGAATAAAGGTGAGCGCAGGAATTCAACTCGCAGGAATAGCAGTTGCTATTTTGAAAATTGGATTCCGAGCATTACCTTTATTCAAAGTAGTTTGGTTTCGGAATAGAAATATTTGTGAATTATTCAGGCTAATTGTAACTACCATCTTAAATATTTTTATAAACCAAAATTCAATGTATTATGGATAATAAATTTTCGAACCCGGCACCGCTGGGTTTAATGGGATTTGGCATGACAACGGTTCTGTTAAACATTCACAATGCCGGTTTTTTCCCTTTGGGATCAATGATTCTTGCCATGGGGATTTTCTATGGCGGAATTGGGCAAGTAATTGCAGGAATACTCGAATTCAGAAAAGGGAATACCTTTGGAACAACTGCTTTTACTTCCTACGGATTATTCTGGCTAACCCTTGTTTTTCTGATTGTGATCCCAAAAATAGGTTGGGTCGAAGCTCCTCCTGCAGGTTTTATGGCCTGGTACCTTTTCATGTGGGGAGTATTTACTTTTTTCATGTGGATTGGCACTTTTGGCAAGAACCGTGCTTTACAAACCATCTTTTTTACCTTGTGGATTTTGTTCCTTCTCCTTGCCATTCGCGACTGGTCGGGGTCGAAACTCGTGGGGACAATTGCTGGTTTTGAAGGAATATTTTGTGGACTGTCCGCAATTTACCTCGCTATGGCCGAAGTAATCAACGAAACTCAAGGTAAAACCATTTTACCAATTGGCGATAGAAAATAAGCTTGAACTTTCTGTCGCGAAAAAAGCACCCGATAAAATCCGGGTGCTTTTTTTATGAAGTGCATTTAGGTGTTATAAAACAGGAAATAGAAGGATTGTTATTAAACATACTATTCTAATTTCTAAGTTAATTCATTGAGCTAAAGTCCTGGTTTTAAACAAACTTTAATCTTTTATCTTAAATTTCAAAACAAATGATTAAAATTTTCTAACATGACTTTTTTTCATGAATTTTGCAGCTAAAATCTAACACCTTTGTGTTCGATAAAAAATCATTGATTATTTTGTAAAAATCAAAAATATTTCAACCATGTCAATTAAAAAATTAAACAGTATTTTCAGGCCCAAACGAATTGCATTAATTGGTGTTTCAAACAATCCCGATAGTGTAGGTGGAATTACATTAAGGAATTTAATAAGCGGTGGTTTTAATGGCGTTGTTTACCCCGTTAATCCAAAACGCGAAGCCGTGTTTGGAATCCCATGTTATCCCGATGTTAAAAGTTTACCGAAAACTCCCGACCTTGCAGTAATAATGACTGCTGCAAAATGGGTCCCCGGACTAATTAAAGATTGCGGCGAAGCTAACATTAACGGTGTAATTATAATGTCAGCCGGTTTTAAAGAATCGGGAGAAGAGGGAAAAGCACTGGAAGGGAAGGTAAAAGCTGAAAAAGCTAAATTCCCCAACATGCGTATTATTGGTCCAAACTGTCTTGGGATTTTAGTTCCAGGCTTAAACATGAATATAAGTTTTGCCGATGGAATGCCGAAAAAGGGGCACGTTGCATTTATTTCACAATCGGGTGCCTTATGTACCTCCGTCCTCGACTGGGCAGCCGATTCAAATATCGGGTTCTCTTATTTTGTTTCCATCGGAAACTCAATGGATGTTAGTTTTGGCGATTTAATCGACTATTTCGGGCAGGACCCAAATACAAAATCCATTGTGCTTTATGTTGAATCGTTAACAAATGCCCGTGCATTTATGTCGGCAGCCCGTGCATTTTCGCGTGGAAAGCCAATTATTGTTTATAAATCAGGCAGGTTCCCCGAATCGGCAGCAGCGGCAGCTTCACACACAGGAGCCCTGGCTTCCGAAGATTCTATTTACGATGCCGTTTTCCGCAGGGCTGGCTTGGCACGTGTATTCAATTTTGGCAACATTTTCGACTTTACTGATTTGGTGGGCCGACGACGGATACCAAAAGGGAACCGGTTGGCTATTGTAACTAACGCCGGTGGACCGGGAGTAATGGCAACCGACTCGTTAATTTCTTTGGGAGGAAAATTGGTTCAACTTTCCGATGAAACCATGCAAAAATTGAATGATTACCTTCCTCCTTTCTGGTCGCACGGCAACCCGATTGACGTACTTGGGGATGCTACTCCAGAACGTTTTGCCAAATCAACCGAAATTGTTTTAGAAGACAAAAACGTTGATGCTGTTTTAGTTCTGTTAACACCGCAGGCAATGACTTCCCCAACAGAAACTGCCGAAGCTATTTCAAAATTAGCCGCCAATACTACAAAATCAATTATGGCAGGTTGGTTGGGTGGAGCCAGTATGCACGAAGGGATGCATGTTTTTAACCAAGCTGGCATTTCGAGCTTTACAACTCCCGAACAGGCTATCCAGGCTTTTATGACCCTTTCCGATTATTCGCAAAACCAGGAAATGCTTTACGAAACGCCAAAAGAAGTACCCGTATCATTCCAGTACAACCGTGATAAATTACGCGAGAAATACTTGACAACGGTTTTCACGAAAGCCAGAATCCTGAACGAAGATGACTCTAAACTGCTGGTAAACGATTACGGAATCGACACAACCCACCCCTACCCGGCTGCCACAGAAGACGAAGCGTTTGCCATTGCAGAAGACAAAGGTTACCCAGTGGTGCTGAAAATCTATTCTCCCTACATCACGCACAAGTCGGATGTTGGTGGGGTAGCATTAAATATAAAGAACGAAGAGATGGTAAGGGCCGCCTTCCGGATCATGGTAAAAACAGCTGCCGAAAAACGACCCGATGCACGCATTGATGGGGTAACTGTTCAAAAAATGGTAAATGCCAAAGGTGCCATCGAATTGATTGTTGGAATAAAAAAAGACCCTACTTTCGGTACTGTAATGTTGGTTGGTATGGGTGGAACTTCCGCAGAGCTGTTTAAAGACAAACGGTTGGAATTTCCACCGTTGAACGAGCGCTTAGCCCGCCAAATGATTGAATCGCTAAAAATTTATCCATTACTAAAAGGTTACCGGGGCGATACACCCAAAAATATCGATAAACTTGTAGAAGTCCTCATCCGGATGTCGTACCTCGCAGCCGACTACCCTGAAATTGCAGAACTCGACATTAATCCGTTGATAGTTACACCAACCGATGTTATTGCCCTCGATGCACGCATTGTGGTTGATGAAGAGGTAATGAAAAAACCAGTTAAAGAATACTCACACCTAATTTTACGGCCCTACCCCGAAAAATTAATAAAATCTTCAAAATTGAAAGATGGCACTGAAGTATTACTTCGCCCAATTAAACCTGAAGACGAACCCATGTGGTTTGAATTATTGGACAGTTGTTCAAAAGAATCAATTTATCACCGGTTTAGGTACGATTTTTATTACGATTCACACGAAGTGGCTTCACAATTCTGTTTTATCGATTATGACCGCGAAATTGCCATTATTGCAGAGGTTGAAGAAGAAGGTCAGAAAAAAATCATTGGCGTTGGTAGGTTAATTGCTGATCCAAATGTCGAAATTATGGAATTTGCAATTTTGATTGCCGATGCCTGGCAGAAAAAGGAACTTGGGTTCACAATAACCAATTTCTGTTTAGAAATTGCTAAAGCCCGGGGAATAAAAAAACTGGCTGCCGAAACCACAAAAGATAACAAACCTATGATTTCGGTATTCCGTAAATTGAACTTCAAAATCAGGTTTAACGAAGACACCACAGTTTCGGTGAGTAAAGATATTTCTGAAGAGAATAACAATTGAGCTTGTATCAAAAAATAATTGGCTCGTCATCCTAAACATATCCAGGATCTGCATCAGACAAGTTCTCAATTCTTTTAGATTCTGAAACAAGTTCAGAATGACGTGTGGCAACATTTGAGACAACATCCTAATTTTTATATATGAATTCCGTTAAACTAAAACAGGCTGCCAACCTCATCCGAAAAGCAAAATATACGGTTGCTTTTACCGGAGCAGGTATTTCTGTTGAAAGTGGAATTCCTCCTTTTCGGGGCGAAAACGGACTTTGGAACACTACCGATCCCATTTTTCTGGAAATTGGATTTTTCAAAAAAAAACCATTCCAATCGTGGCAAAAAATCAAAGAGATTTTCTACGATAGTTTGAGCGATGCCAAACCGAATTTAGCACACGAAGTGCTGGGCAAAATGGAAAAACGAAGTTTCATCGAATCAATAATAACCCAAAACATCGACCACCTGCATCAAAAAGCGGGCAGCCAATATGTTTACGAATTGCATGGTACCTACAAACAATTAGTCTGCACCGAATGTGGTTCGGAATACGACATAAGTTTTGCCGACCTGAATTACCTTCCACCAACTTGTTACATTTGCAAAGGAATCCTCAAACCCGACATCGTTTTTTTCAACGAACCCATTCCTGCTTTCGCAAAAAAACATTCGTTTGAAGAAGCTGAAAAAGCAGATGTTTTTATTATTATTGGCACAAATGCAGAGGTTCTCCCTGCTGCCGATATTCCTGTAAAAGCAAAAGAACATGGAGCAACAATTATCGAAATAAACATAAAACCCTCCCATTATACGAATACGATTACCGACATATTTTTAAAAATGAAAGCCACCGAAGCAATGAAAGAAATTGGGAAATTGTTGTATTTATAATCAGGATATACGTATCTAATTGTATTAAGGGATTGTAATGAAATAACCTGACCGTTTTAACTCGTTCTTTTGCACGCTATCTTCGTTAAAAAGCCTCGCTGTAACTATGGCTATAGCTACGTTTTTTGCCTTGTTATCGCACAAAATAA
>JAKIST010000037.1 GCA_021648495.1 Draconibacterium sp. | reverse complement strand
ATAACATAACCAAATGTTAAAGGAAACATTGTTATCCATTGAGCAAACATCGGAGTTACCAAAATCAGAACAGTTTAAATGGACGGTTCCCAGTTGGCCGTTAAAATATATGTTGGAGAACTGTTCGCCGGAAGATAAAATAAAACTGGAGAAGGCAATAAGAGATGGCCGGATAATACCGCACGCACTTCCTTTAACATACGAAACGGAAGCATGTGATGAAGAAAATCTCGTCAGAGGACTTCATGTTAATTCCTATCTTAACCGAAAATACGGACAGCCTCTTTCACGGGAAGCTAAATTGACCGATGTGCCGAGTCATTCGAGGGTTTTACCTACGATATTAAAAAATGCAGGCATTGATATTCTTCATATCGGATGTAATCCCGGCTCGGCAGCCCCCGATGTTCCTCCCCTGTTTTGGTGGCAGGGGCCTGACGGTTCAAAGATTCTTACTTTTTATTGGGCTAAATATTATGGCTCGGGGGTACTGCCTCCTGAAAACTGGAACCATAAAACATGGTTGGCGCTGATCATGACACATGAAAACTCAGGGGCGCCCACTCCCGAACAAGTAGCTGAAGTTCTTAAAGAGGCAAAAGAAAAAATGCCTGATGCAAGAATCAAGATAGGTCGTATATCTGATTTTTATGATCTGTTAATGAAAGAAAAACCTGATTTACCTGTTATTACCGGAGATATGCCGGATACATGGATACATGGTTATATGTCAATGCCCCGGGAAACTAAACTGAGTAAAAAAATGCAGAGGGAAACTTATTCCACCGAAATTTTAAATACTCAAATGAATATCTGGTTTGGCACAAACAATTCCGTTGAGCCGTATATTGATAAGGCGTTTGAAAATATGATACTATATGATGAGCATACTTTTGGCGTTGCGATGACTCATGGAGACCAGCAAAAGTGGACATATAACGATGAGTTTAAAATTAACAAATCTCTTGGCAATTACGACTTTATAAAAAAATCGTGGACAGAAAAGGCAAATCGTATCAACACGGCCGAAAGGATTATCGTTCCGTTGATGAAGCGCGAATTAAAAAAATTAGCAGCATCTGTTGCTGTTGAGGGCAAGAGAGTGGTTGTATATAACCCTTTGCCATGGAGAAGAAGCGGAATGGTAAAGTTTTTTGCCGGAGTATATCAAAAAGATTTCCAGATATATGGATTAAAAGATATGAAAACGGGTAAGATCATTCCGGTGTATAATGATTATAATCTTGTTTCTTTCAAAGCAGAAGATATCCCTTCGTTAGGCTATAAAACTTACCTGCCCATACTTAAGCCGGTTAAAACAGAGAGCACCCTTGTTTTAGATGAAGAAAATCATATTCTTGAAAATAGCTTCTTTAAACTCTCCATCGATTCTGTAACCGGAGTATTATCCTCAGTTTACGACAAAAAAAACAGTAAGGAACTTGTTGACAAGCAAAGTGATATAGGTTTTGCCCAATACTATTATGAACAATTCGGACAGGAAGATTTGGATGCTTATAATAAATCCTATGTAAAACCCGGAGCTGAACGCTGGGCCAATCAGGAGATGGGAAGGCCTTCGGTGCCAAACAAAAAAACAATAACCGATTTTGGGATTAAAGATAAAATCGTCTATCTGGATATGGGGAATTCCATCCGGGCAACTCTATTCGGAAAATTAAAAAACTCAGGTGAGCAGCAATATATGGTTACTTATACTCTTTATAAAGACGAACCCTATGTTGAGATTGACTGGGGTATTAACGGGAAAAAACCTAAAGCTTTACCCGAAGCCGGTTGGCTCTCGTTTCCCTTTGCCATTAATAATCCCGAGTACAGGTTGAATCGTATTGGAGGAATTGTTGACCCGCAAAGAGAATTGGTAGATGGGTCAAATCACGATTACTATTTTTTAAATACATCTATGGCCATGTTCGATAATAAGGGGAGAGGAATTGTATTAAACTGCCCCGCTTCACCCGGAATCAGTATTGATCAGACCGGATTATATAAATATTCAATAAAGAAAAAACTGACCTCCGGAAAAGTTTTTGTCAATCTTTTTAATACACAGTGGGGCACCAACTTTACAGAATGGATAGAAGGCTCATTCTCCTCAAAGTTTTATATCTGGAGCTATAACAGTTATGATGCGGATAAGACTTTTGTTACACCTTCTGAAGAAACAAGGGTTCCATTAAAAGGAGTTTTTTACGATGGTGCGAAAGGTGCATTTCCTGTCACCGGGGAAGGAGTATCATTGAGCAGAAAAGGAATTATTATGACCGCATTTGGTAAAAACAGAGATGGAGATGGTTATATCCTGCGGTTTTGGGAAAAAACCGGTAAAGACGGTAATTGTGAGGTGAGACTTCCTAAAGGAGGCAATTTTAAAAGAGCGTTTGCCTGTAATCTAAGAGGTGAAATTATCGACAAAAGAGGATTGCCGGTTTTGAATGACACATTTCATTTTTTTATCGGAGCATACCAACCTGTTTCATTTATATTGAAATAGTAACTTAGGGAAATAAAGATTATATGTCAGACAAATTAAAATTTATAGATAGCCCACTTTTAATAACTACAATCTATTATTATGAAAAACATTTTATTGCTTTTCAGTATCATCTTATTCATCTCATGTGCTGAAAAAGAAAAAGATGCCGGGATATCCTTTGGAAAACATGATCTTGTCAGTAATTCACTGGCAAAAACCTGGGATGAAGGAATCCCGTTGGGAAACGGAATAATCGGTGCATTGGTCTGGCAATAGGGAGATCATTTGCGAATGTCTCTCGACAGGGCTGATCTTTGGGATTTACGCCCCATGCAAAGTTTAAATACCCCTGATTACAAGTTCTCCTGGGTGTATGAACAATGGAAAAATGACAATTATAAAGAAGTACAAAAACGATTTGATGTTCCTTATGATAAATTGCCTGCTCCCTCTAAAATACCGGGAGCCACACTTGAATTCGATATAAAGAATCTCGGCAAAATTATATCATCGAGGTTATCGGTAACGGATGCAGTCTGTGAAGTGAAATGGGAAAGCGGAATACAGTTCAACTCCTTTGTACACGGTTCGGAACCTGTAGGTTGGTTTCGTTTTAAAGGTGTGGATAAAGACTTTAAACCGATACTGATACCTCCTGCCTACAATACCAAAGGAAAAAATAAGGCAGACACTTTGGCTGCAGGACAAAATTTCGACCTGCGCCGTTTAGGATATCCGCAAGGGAAAGTATCAGAAGAAAAGAATAGTATTACCTACACTCAGGAGGGATGGGGTGGATTTAATTATGAAGTGAATGTAACCTGGATACAAAAAGGCGATGTTTTGGAAGGCTGCTGGAGTATTAGTTCAGATTTTCCGGAATGGAAAAAAACAAAAAAAGCAAGTGCTGCCGTTAAAGAAGAATTAAAGAAAGGCTATTTTAATGCTTTTAATTCACATAAAAAATGGTGGGCTGGCTTCTGGGCGAAATCATCGATTAACATTCCCGACTCAATCCTGGAAAAACAATGGTATCTGGAGCAATATAAGTTTGGTTCGGCAGCCCGTGATGGAGCGCCGCCCATTTCGTTGCAAGCGGTCTGGACAGCAGATAACGGAAAATTACCACCCTGGAAAGGCGATTTTCATCACGATCTGAATACCCAGTTAAGTTACTGGCCGGCATACTCAGGCAACCATCTGGATTTAGAAACGGGCTATTTGGAATGGTTATTAAAAAACAGGAAGACGTTTAAAAAGTATACAAAAGATTATTTTGGAGTTGATGGTTTGGCGGTGCCGGGTGTAACCACACTAACCGGAGACCCTATGGGCGGGTGGATTCAATATGCATTCGGACCAACTATTTCAGGATGGCTTGGCCAGCATTTTTATCTGCACTGGAAATATTCCATGGACAGAGAATTCCTGAAGGACAAAGCTTATCCATGGATTCGCGATGTTGCCGTATTTTTCGATGAAATTTCGGTAAGAGATAAAAACGGAATGCGGAAATTGCCGCTTAGTGCCAGCCCTGAAATTTATGGTAACGCCAGAGAAGCCTGGTTTGGAAATACTACCAATTTCGATCTGGCCAACATTCGCTGGACCTATGAAAAAGCTGCTGAATTGGCATTGGAATTAGGTAAAAACACCGAAGCAGAAAAATGGAATGAAATCTTAAAAGAGTGGCCTTATTTTGCCGTTGACCCTGAAGAAGGACTCATGGTTGCACCGGGTCATAAGTACAAAGAATCACACCGTCATTTTTCTCATTTACTGGCTTTTCATCCTCTGGGAATTATCGACTATTCAAATGGAGAAGCAGACCGGAAATTAATCGATAATTCATTAAATCATTTATTAGAAGTAGGCTCCAGTCTGTATGTTGGGTATTCTTTTAGCTGGCTGGCAAATTTACAGGCCAGAGTTTTTGACGGGGAAGGTGCGGCAAAAACACTCCGGATATTTGCCGAAAACTTTTGTCTGCCTAATAGTTTTCATGTAAACGGAGAACAACATAACCGTGGGTACACAAGATCCAACTACCGGATATTTACATTGGAAGGCAACTTTGCCTTTGCTGCCGGAATGCAGGAAATGCTGATTCAAAGTCATACCGGTATTGTCCGGATATTTCCGGCTATCCCTGAGTCATGGGAAAATGTAAGTTTTAATCAATTGCGAGCGCAGGGTGCTTTTTTGGTTTCGGCAAAGAAGGAAAATGGCGAAATGGCAATAGTGGAAATCAAATCGGAAAAAGGGGGTATTTTAAAATTAAAAAATCCATTTAAAAAACAATCATTCACCTGTGATACAACTTACAAATTGGTAAAAGATATTATCGTTATTTCAACAAGTGAAGGACAGGAAATTGAATTAAAGAGGTCAAAGTAATGAGATTATTAGTAAAGTTATTATTTGTTTTAACGATAGTCAGTTGCGAAAGAAAAGCTGAAATTTCAAAGACTGACTCTATCGATCTTTCCGGAGAATGGAACTTTAAAATAGATAAGGATGACCAAGGGAAAAAAGAAAAATGGTTTAATTCTGATTTAAAAGAAACAATTAACCTTCCCGGTTCCATGGCAGAAAACGGCTATGGTGAACCTCAAAATCCAGGTTCAAAAAAAATAACAAAAGACTTAATAACCACGCCTTTTTGGGGACCTGTCAAACGTTACGACTATCGTGGTGTCGCGTGGTATCAAAAAGATATTGAAATCTCTAAAAAATGGGAAGAAAAACATCTTCGTCTTTTTTTGGAGCGTATATGTTGGTTATCAGAAGTTTGGATTGATAACAAGTATATAGGAACTCAAAATTCATTATCAACACCACATCTGTTTGATCTTGGTACGCTTTCAGAAGGAAAACACAGGCTGACCATTCGTATTGATAACAGAGAACAACATAATTTGGGATGGAATACACGTGGGTATCATGAGCAGACTTGTACCATTTTTAATGGAGTTGTTGGAGATATGACAATAACTGCACACCCTTCTGTTTTTACCGAAAAAACACAGGTTTTTGCAAACCCAAAAACAGGAGAATGTAAGTTGAATATTGATATTCTAAACACAAAAGACAACCAGATGTCAGGTGCTGTTAAGGTGAATATTCGTAAACAAAATGAAAAAAATGTTTTATCGACGGTTACCATTCCTTTTAAAATACAATCAGGAAATTCAAATATTGAAGTGAAAGTAAAGATTCCAGAAAAAGATGTTGTTAACTGGAGTGAATTTTCCAAAACACTTTACGTTGCGGATATTGAATTATCATCCAAATTTGGGGATGATAAGTCGGTTGAGACATTTGGTTTTAGAACATTTAATTCCAAAGGATCCCGGTTTTTTATCAATGGAGATCCTGTACTGATGCGAGGAGAAGCCAATAATGCCATGTTTCCACTTACAGGTTATCCTGAAATGGATGTAAAAGAGTGGAAAAAAATATTTACGCTTTTTAAAGATTTTGGATTAAACCATTTTCGCTGTCATTCATGGACACCGCCAGAAGCTGCTTTTTCGGCGGCTGATGAATTAGGAATTTATATCCAAACGGAGTTACCGAACAGTCAGGAAGCCCTTAAAGATTCGATTGGAAATATCTGGCGTAAAAAAGAATTTGATAAAATTATTAATACTTATGGAAATCACCCTTCATTTGTTTTGATGACGATGGGAAACGAAGCTCAATCTCGTGATTATTCATTTCTTCAGGAACTTGTAGAGCGGGGTCGTAAAAAAGACAATCGTCATCTTTATGCAACAATTTCTAATCCCGAAGCCGGAGGATTCAAAGATGAATATCCTGGCGATGATTTTGCAGTAGCACACGGTAGCAGAAAGGGAAGGCGCAGGATGGCGGCATATTTCAACCGGAACAAACCTGAAACGATGGGAGATTATGCTTATACGATGGAAGGCAGACCAGTTCCTCAAATTAGTCACGAAATAGGTCAGTGGCTGGTTTATCCTGATGTTTCAGAAATTGAAAAATATAAGGGAGTACTACGCCCTGTAAATCTTGAATATATTCGTGAAAGTTTAAAAGAAAAAGGTTTGCTTAATCAGCTTAAAGAATTTGTTGGAGCAAGTGGCAGACTTTCATTATTATTGTATAAAGAGGAGATAGAACGTTCCTTGAGAACGCCAATTTACGGGGGTTTTCAATTGCTTGGGCTTCAAGATTCATATGACTGGGGCTCGGCTTATGTAGGACAAATAGACAACTTTTTCGAACCTAAATTTTATGTAACAGCCAAATATTTTAGTCAGTTTTGCGGACCACAAACCCTTTTGGCAAGGTTTAAAAAAAGGGTATGGCTTAATTCAGAGCGATTTGAAGCAAATATTGAGCTTGCAAACTATGGTAAGGAGTCTTTGATTAATAAAACCGTAGTGTGGTCGATTACTGAAGGGAATCGAATCATAGAAACCGGAAAATTTAATTCCGTTACGATACCCAATAACGGGCTGAATAAAATAGGCAGTATTTCTATATCATTAAATGGAATTGAAAAGGCAAGCAAAATAAATCTTGAGGTAGCTGTTGAAAATACCGATATTTTAAATAATTGGGGACTTTGGGTATATCCGGAAAAACTTCCAATTAAAATTCCTAAAAATGTAATTGTTACAGAAACCATAACACCTGAGATAAAGAATAAATTGAAAAACGGGGCTAAAGTAGTGTTACTTCCAAGAAGTTTTAAAAGTAATTATAAAACTGCGATGACACCTCCATTTTGGTCTCCATTATTATTCCCGGATCAAAAACAAACACTTGGTTTTTTGTGTGACAACAAGCACCCTGTTTTTAACTCATTTCCAACAGACAGTTTTAATAATTGGCAGTGGTGGGAATTAACCCACCAGGGTTCGGCAATAAATCTTGAAAATATAGATAAAGACTTTCGTCCGATTGTGCAGGGAATAGACCATCCCAACAGAAATAATTTACTGGGAATTATCTATGAAGGAAAAGTAGGAAAAGGGAAATTGTTAATATGCACATTAGATTTGCATAATGATTTAGAAAACAGACCGGTGGTCCGTCAGTTAAAATACAGTATGCTGGCTTATGCCGCGAGTGATGCCTTTAATCCAACTATATTTTTAGATTTGGATAAACATATTCCCGTAAAGGAAAAAATTTCTCATAAAAAAAATATTCTTTAAAATTGAAAAAAATTACAACTGATATGAAAAACAAATATGCAATTATTTTAGTGCTATGTTTTATGGCTTCGGGCTTATATGCTCAAATTACAGAATGGGAAAGACCAAAAGAATGGGATAGCCTGATTGATGGTGGGCGTTTTGTCGATCGATTTTTACCCATGCCAGCTCAAGGTAAACTAATATATAATACCTGGGGAGCTAAAAATGTTTTACCTCGTTATACCGATAATGGTATAGAAGATAACACCTGGTCCTATTGGGGCGGTAATGCAAAATTGGGTAAAGACGGCAATTATCACCTTATTGTTTGTAGATGGCGGGAAGATTCTAAAAAAGGGCATTATGAATGGCCGAATTCAATTGTAGTTCATGCGGTTTCTAAAAATCCATTTGGTCCGTATAAGGTGAAAAACACGGTTGGTTATGGGCATAATCCAGAATTTTTCCAGTTGAAAGATGGCAGGTTTGTAGTTTATGTAATTGGCAGTTATTATATAAGCAATAGCTTGGATGGCCCGTGGGAAAAGAAAAAGTTTAAATTTAACAAACGCGACAGAAAAATTCCGGAAGGATTATCAAATTTAACTTTTGCAAAAAGAGAAGATGGTTCTTTTTTAATGATATGCAGGGGTGGAGGAGTTTGGTTTAGTCAAACAGGAATTTCGCCATATAATTTAGTTTCTGATGGTAGTGTTTATCCTCCCTATGATGGTGAATATGAAGATCCTGTAGTTTGGAGAACAAATGTACAATACCATATGATTGTAAAGGACTGGAAAGGTAGAATAGCCTATCATTTAAGATCAAAAAATGGAGTAAACTGGAAAGTCGAACCCGGAGAAGCATATATTCCCGGTATTTCTATATACGAAGATGGAACAAAAGTTGATTGGTATAAATTTGAACGGATTAAGGTGTTACAAGATAAGTATGGAAGAGCTACACAGGCGCATTTTGCAGTTATTGACACTATAAAAGGAGAGGATAAGGGAAGTGACAGGCACAGTTCAAAACAAATTATTATTCCTTTGACTAAAGGAAGGTTGTTAACTATTTTAAACAAGAAAACGATCACAAAAAGCACCAAAAAAATTAAAGTTGAAATAGCAGCAGAGGATGGTTTTGATCCACATACAGATATGGATATTAACTCACTTCGTTTTGGCGCATCTGAAGTAGTGAATTACGGTAAGGGAAGTTCAGTTGTTAAAACAATCAAAAGAGGGAAAAATTTACAACTTATTTTTGACGGTCAGGGTAATGGACTTACAAAAGACAATTTTGTAGCCAAACTGACAGGAAAAACAAAGGATGGTAAATTACTGTTTGGTTATGCCAGGCTCCCCAAGGTGGTTTATATAGAACCTATTCTATCTGCTCGTATGCCGGTTTTTGCTGAAAATGGTTCAAATATGGAAATTGAAGTTGAAAATTTTGGGCAAATTCCATCCAAACCGAGTAAAATCAAAGTGAGTTATATTAATAATAATAATAAAGAAATTGAGATTTCATCTGGAACTATACCAAAATTAGCTCCTTTTCAAAAAACAAGCTTAAAATTAAATTATAAAAATGTATTTCAAAAAGGTGTTTCTTATCCAATAATAGTAACGATAAATTCACCAAACCAGAATCCTGTTATATTCAAAAAAACAATAATTCCTTTGGCTGAATAATGATTGAAACAAAAACAAAACCTGGGTATTTTTTCTTTTACTATGAGATAAGATAAGTAAAGCAACTTATTTAGCTTTTATTGAATTACAATTATTAGAGTCTTAATTACATTTAAATACTACAACATGGACAGACGAAACTTTATAAAAAAAACAACGGCAACAAGTGCCGGACTGACTTTAAGTCCTTACTTTACCGGTGCATTCACTAAAAACAGTAACAAAATCGCATCCTTAATGGGCGGGCGTTTTGTCACCTTTTGCATTATGATTAGAGTAACGCCATGGGAAGTTTCCAGAGATGTTAAATTGCTTCCAGATGATGAGTCGCCGTATCATACTCTGGAGGTTGTAAGAGACATGCGAGAGGCTTTTGCCGAAAATAACCCAGAGGGACGATTGACCTGGGGATTTACACTTAACGCATTAGAAGATAAGCGATCAAATTACAGAGACATAAGAAAATATGTAAAAGAGTGTTATGAAAAATATGGCGATGAAGTTTCCTATTTTCCCGGGTACTTTCCGGCAATGTATCTGCCAAGAGAAAGGGTAAACAAAGAGATGTCGGAAGCCATAGAAATTATTTCAGATTTTGTGGGGAATGGATATCGTCCTCAATCCATTATGGGCGGATTTCTGGCGGCAGACAGTTTAAAATATCTTGCTGAAAAAGAAGATATTCATGTAGCCCATGCAACCATATGGAGTCAGCATGCTGTAGATGGCGGAGGAGCAGATGGTTCGCCAAGCTATCCGTTTTACCCTTCTACTGAGCATTTCTGTAAACCTGCCCAGGGGAAAAGTGATTTTATAGATTGTGTGAACCTGGACGGCTGGAGTGTTGATTTTTTGTCGGCTATACATAGTGGCGGATTTAATGGTACAACCCCATTTAATGGAATATCAAGCAGACGGGGAGTTGGTCCCATAGAAACCTATTGTGATCTTGGACCTGAAATTGGACATTTATCGGTAATGTTTACGCAATCACTTCATTTTGACAGCGGATTTGAACTCAACGGTTTTGGTTTTGTGCCGAATATCTGGGAAGCTATTTTGGTAAAACAGCCTGCAAGGAAAGATTGGGGAGACCAGTATATTTTAGACATGTTGAAAAAATGGGTTGGCGAAACAAAAAAAAGATGGGAAGATGTTCAGTTTATTACCTTTGGTGAATTTGGAGAAATCTGGAGGAATCATTATACCAACAACGATAAATGGAATTACCGGTTTGAAGAAAAAGGATTGGGTATTGCCAATTCGTATCCCGATAAAGAAATCAAGTGGTTTATGAACAAAAATTTCAGGCTTGCCCTGCTTCGGAACTGGCATCGGAACACTCCTGAAAAAGTGATTGATTTTACCCGGTATGATATTCCTGCCAACGAGCCACATGGTGCAACTCCTGAAAATCCCAAAAAGGACTGGAGTCTGATGAACGTAATGAATCAGAAAAGATTACGTCCGCAGGATAAACCGCTACCGTTGCACGAACTTAGGGAAGAAGATAAATTGCTCATAGCAAAATATTACCCGGAGTTGTTCTGAAAATCATAAAGAAAAACGATATTATTACAGAATAAGTATTGAATTAAAACTATATCAAAAATTATAAAAACATAAATTATGAAAAAACACAAACAGTATAGCATTACATTTTATATGCTTTTAAGTTTTGTATTACTAACGACGGTAAGTTGTAATCACAAACCGGATACAAAAACAGGAACGAAAGTAGAAGAATCTATTCCGACATTAGACGAGTTGGCCGGCGAATGGATGAATATGGATAGTTTGCGAAATATGCCTTCTGTCAATAATTTTCATGGTGGTTTGGCCATTACCAAAGATATATCTTCGGTAGAACTATTAACCTTTCCCCCTTTTGTTCAAAACAAACCAAGCTGCAAAAGTTTTATAAATGGAGAAAAATT
The DNA here is from genome assembly GCA_021648495.1 of Draconibacterium sp. Taxonomy (GTDB): domain Bacteria; phylum Bacteroidota; class Bacteroidia; order Bacteroidales; family Prolixibacteraceae; genus Draconibacterium. Next base: position 7,200 of record JAKIST010000037.1, on the reverse strand, counting down.
CAATGCTCAATATTCTCGCTGGTATCCTTATCAGGCCTTGCGCAAGGCAAATTACAATGGCGTGGAAGTAACATCAACAACTCGTATGGTTTTTGAAAAACAGGGAGTATTATTACACCTAAAATTCAAAAACAGCGCTAAACAACCTAAGAACATTCAGTTTAAGCTTCAACTTTTTGGGAAAGCACGAAAGTTTAATAAAAAGTGGGAATGGGGATATCCACGTGTGAATGACGATAATTTTGATATTAAATCTGAAAAAACTCGCTGTTTAATTATTAGCGACCAAAAGAGCAGTACAGAAACGGTGTACACCTTTTCTGTCTTACCAAATAATCTCACCATTATTGATAATAAGGGAGTTGCAACCTGGGATTTAACCATTCCGGGTAACGACAGTATTACTTTAAATTATGTAATGGCCATAGGAGATAAGGATATTAATATTAAAAAGGAGGCAAAACAGTGGGCACAAAACTTTGAAAAAGTATTTCAACAGGCAAAATCGTTATGGGAAAACCGCTGGCGCGATGTCTTTACTCCGGACAATAAGCACTTCTCAGGCCATTTGCCAACGCTGGTTACAGATGATAGCAAATTAAGGCGTATTTATTATATGGATATTGCTTCCACGCTTCAGTTATACCGCACAAATTTACCTAAATCTAACCGCGTGTTTGCTACAAACGGTCCCGAATGGGGTGTTACTTTAATGTATTTCTGGAATTTGGAAATGTGGCCAACTATTTGGGCAATGTTAGAACCGGCTTCGATGAAAGCGCATTTAAAGAGTTGGCTATCTTTGGATTATCATAATTGCTATGCGGAAGATTACCTCTCGGGTCAAGAATCCGGACCGTGGTATTCTGCCAACGACTGGTCTATATTCAGATGTATTGACGGTTATTTGCGAGTTACCGGAGATAAGAAATTTCTCGATGAAGTAATTGCTGGAAAAACAGTTTTAAAGCATTTAGAAGGGCTTGCCACTAACTATAGGAAATTTGTAAGGAAGGATAATATTTTAGCCGATTACGGCGGAGCCAATAATTTACTGGAGTGTGTACCTACATACATTAACAGAGTTCCTTCTTTTAACGCAGCCAATGTATGGATGCTTCGCCGCATGGCTGAAATATATCAACAATATGGTGATCCGGATAAAGCCAGAAAGTTACAAAACGAGGCCGATAAACTTGTAAATGCGGTTTTAAAATTATACGTACCAGGGCAAGGTGTTTGGACGAGTTTACACAGAGACAACAAAAAGGCAGAGATGCGTCATGTAATAGATTTTATTATGGTAGGAAAAACCCTTTCAAACGATTTGACCCCGACAACCAAAAAAGAGATGATGAATTTTGTTGAAAAAGAGCTTTTAACAAAAAATTGGATGAGAGCACAATCGTTGCAAGATATTGCTGCTGCTAATTCAGACCGGCCGGATCATGGTCCAATGGGCTCTTACGATGCCTGGCCGCCACTTTCTATGGAAGTTATGTGTTTGTTTGGCGAATTTGATAAAGCTCTTGATTTTCTTCACCGTACCGAAAAGGTTACATACGAAGGGCCTTTTGCTCAATCTCATGAGTTTTTAGGCAAAGGCGATAAAATGTATTTGAGAATTGCCAGAAGAGGACAACAGAATTACAATGATGGCGGAGCAGCATTTGCTGATGTTATTGTAAGGTCGTTTTTTGGCTTTCAACCGATACTCTTTGGAGATAAACCTGTTGTTTTATCCCCAAATACACCTCGTGGATTCAATGGGAAACTGATACATATTCCGTTTCATAACGGACTTTACGCCATAACAAGCAATACGGGCGGCGTAAAAATAAAAAAGGAAAATTAAACAAATAAAATTCCAAAATGAATATCTTAAAATCAAATCTTTTTTTAATGCTTGCTGTAATGTTTTCGACAGTAAGCTTAACCTATGGTCAAAAAGAACAATATCCATATCAAAGTTCACAACTGCCGGTAGAAAAAAGAGTTAACGATCTATTAAGCAGAATGTCGCTCGAAGAAAAAGTCAGGCAAATGGATATGTACCGGGGCGGTGAGTTTAAGGAAAACGAAGAATTTTCGGCTAAAAAAGCAAAAGAGACCATTGGGAAAATAGGTGTAGGTGCTATTCACGATATCTATCCCAAATCGGCAAAAATGATCAACGATTTGCAAACCTATGTAATTGCAAATAATCGATGGGGAATTCCGGCATTGATTATGTGTGAAATGTTGCACGGCTATCTTGGGGAAGGAGCAACAGCTTTTCCGATGAGCATTGGTTTGGGTTCAACCTGGGATACGGAGCTGATGAAGAAAGTGGGTGAAGTGATTGGTATGGAAGGCAGAGCACACGGAGTACATTACGGACTGGGCCCGGTGCTGGGGATTGGTCGCGAACCCCGTTGGGGAAGGGTGGCAGAGACCTTTGGCGAAGATGCCTATCTGGCAAGTGAAATAGGCGTTGCTATGATTAAAGGCACTCAGGGTGATACGCTCGCTTCCGACAAGTCGATGATTGCCGAGCCCAAGCATTTTGCCGTACACAGCGTACCCCAAACAGGTAGTAATTCTTCGCCGATACTGGTAGGAGAACGAACCGCCCGTGAGGATTTTCTGCCGGTTTTTGAAAAAGCTTTTAAAAAAGGCGGAGCCTTGGGGACGATGGCTGCTTATACCGAACTGGATGGCGTGCCCTGCGCCGTTAACAAATGGCTGCTTACCGATATTTTGCGTAACGAATGGGGTTTTAAAGGAATCGTAATTTCCGATCTTGGTGCTATCAAATATACACAAACAACTCATTATGTAACAAATTCACCTAAAGATGCCATCCGGCAGGCCCTTATTGCAGGGATGGATATGCAGTTTTACGATTTCAGCTATGATTTTTGGCAAAACTCCATTATTGAGATGGTCCGGTCGGGTGAGATCCCGGTGTCGGTTGTCAACCGTTCGGCAGGAAACGTCCTGAGATTAAAGTTTTTACTCGGTTTGTTCGAGAATCCCTATACCCGTCAAAAACTTATTGATGAGCGTTTCCATTCAAAGGAAAATCAGGAGATCGCCCTTGAAGCGGCAAGAAAATCAATTGTTTTGCTAAAAAATGAAGATCATCTGTTACCTTTTAAGAAGGATATCAAAACCATTGCCGTGATAGGTCCCAATGCCGATGCTTCCAGACTAAATACCTGCCCGAACTTGCCGACCGCATTACCGAATTGCCGTGATAGGTCCCAATGCCGATGCTTCCAGACTTGGTGGTTATTCAGTAAAGAATAAGAAAGGAGTAACCGTTCTGGAAGGAATCAAAAAAGTTGCGGGTTCCGATATAAAAGTATTGTATGAAAGAGGGGTAAATCTGATTGATAAAGGAGAAGTCATTTCATCCGAATTTTTGCTGGCACCTGACGGTAAAACCCCCGGACTGAAGGGAGAATATTTTAATAACACAAAGTTTGAAGGGAAACCCGATGTGGTCAGGATTGATAAAGAGGTGGCATTTGACTGGCCATGGTTTCCGGCAGACGGCATTGGAGAGGATTTCTTTTCGGTGCGTTGGACAGGTTATCTTGTGCCGAAGAAAAATTTTGACGGCTGGATTGGTTTAAGCACCGATGACGGTATTCGTTTATGGATTGACGATGAACTTTTTATCGACAGTTGGAGTAAAGGAGCCATTATTCTTAAAAAACAGATACATCTTGATGCAGGGAAAAAATATAAAGTCCGTCTGGAAACCTATGAAGGCCAATGGGGAGCCCGAGCCCATTTGCGATGGAATTATCATAAAGTAGATTTACAACCGGCCATAACAATCGCCCGACAAGCCGATGTGGCGGTTGTGGTACTGGGCGAATCAAGAGAGTTGGTGGAAGAAAACAGGGATGTCGCCTCCCTGAATCTGAAAGGGAATCAAAGGGCCTTGATCCAAGCTATCCAAAAAACGGGAACGCCGGTAGTTTGTGTACTGTTAAACGGGCGGCCGCTGTCGATTAATTGGATTGAAGACCATGTGCCTGCCATTTTAGAAGCGTGGTTCCCGGGTGAGGCGGGTGGATATGCGGTTGCCGATGTGCTGTTTGGGAACTATAATCCGGCAGGAAGGCTACCCATTACGGTGCCGAGGTCGGTAGGACAGTTGCCCTATTATTACAATATGAAACCTTCTACCATACATCGCTATGTGAGTGAAAAAGATACTCCGTTGTATCCCTTTGGCTACGGATTGAGTTATACCAATTTTTCTTACAATAATTTAAGATTGGATAAAAAAAACATCAAACCGGATGGTACCGTAAGGGTTAGCGTTGATGTAAAGAATACAGGAAATCAGGATGGTGAAGAAGTGGTTCAGTTGTATATTAACGATGTGTACAGCAGTGTGACCACTCCCCGTAAAACTTTAAAAGGTTTTAAAAGAGTGAATATTAAAAAAGGAGAAACCAAAACGGTCTCTTTTGAACTGACCCCTGACGAACTTGCAATATGGAACAGGGAAATGAAAAGAGTGGTAGAACCCGGAAAATTTGAAGTGATGGTAGGGGGCAATTCCATAAATCTTATAAAAACTTCTTTTACAGTGAAGAAATAAAAATTAATCAATAAATCTTTTTTGTCAATGAAAAATATAATTATCCTTTTGTTTTCTATCACTTTTTTAATTAGTTGCAACAATAAAAAACATCCCGATTATTTTGTAAAAGATGTTTCAAAGCCGGTCATCAACCTAAACGGAATCTGGAAAATAAACCTGCAACCGCAAAACGAGTTTTGGAAACGCGACACGCTTTCGGGTAAATGGAAAGATATAAAAGTACCCGGCGAGTGCCAGATGCAGGGATTTGCAATAAAACACGATAAACCTTTTGCGTATTTAAAACATCTCGAAATTCCGGATGATTATAAAGACAAGAAGATAATTATACAGTTTGACGGTGTTTACAGCTTTGCACGTGTTTGGATAAACGGCCATTATATCCGCGATCACTCCGGTGGTTTTACAAGGTGGGAGTGCGATATTACCGATTATGTAACTCCCGGCGAACCTGCTGTATTGGCGGTTGAAGTAACCGACAGGGTTGATGACATCTCGTATGGAAGCGGATACACGCTGCACCTGATTGGCGGAATCTTACGGGATGTGAGGTTGATGGCTTTGCCCAAAATATATCCTGAAAAGATAAAAATTGTTACCGACTTTGATGAAAATTATAAGGATGCAATGCTTGAGGTTTCAGGTAAGCTGACGGGAAAGCCATCTCCTGATTCCCGGATTGTACTTAAATTGACAGATAAGCACAACAAAAATATCCCTCTCGAAAAACCGGAGGTTTTATTCGGTAACGGGAATTCATTCCACATAAAAAACCTTATTCTTTCACCGGATAAATGGGATGCCGAACACCCAAACTTATACGGGTTGGAAATTTCGTTTTACGAACAAAACAAAAAAAGATATAGTAAAACTTATACCGTAGGCTTCCGGGAGGTAGAAATTTCGGGAAATAAGGTTCTTGTAAACGGAACTGAAATTAAACTGCGCGGCACCTGTCATCACGATGTTCACCCCTTGTTGGGAAGGGTGTCAACGCCCGAATACGAGATACAAGATGTGATGCTTGCCAAAGAGGCGAACATCAATTTTATCCGCACATCGCACTACCCACCCACCGAGAGTTTTCTTAATTTGTGCGACGAATACGGTATTTACGTTGAAGACGAAACTGCTGTTTGCTTTGTTGATACCTGGCGCCGAAAACCCTATTTCCCCGGGGCAACGCAAAACGACACCGCATTTACTGGCAGGTATCTTTCGCAATTAAAAGAGATGGTTTCTAATCACCGCAATCATCCGTCGGTAATTATGTGGTCGATTGGAAATGAGAATAGATGGGGCGATAACTTTAAGAAATCTTACGATTGGGTGAAAAAAAACGACCCCACCCGTCCTGTTCTTTTTAGTTACCCCGGCTTTGCACCTGACAGTATAAAAATTTATGATATTGTTAGTTTGCACTACCCACCGCTGAGTGGTACCAAAAATGAATTTAATAATCCTGTCGTAAAATTCAACAGTAAAAAGAAGGGAATGCCGGTGCTTTGCGATGAGTGGGCACACAGCCCTTGTTACAATTTCAGAACAATAAAAGAAGACCCAAATGTCAGAGATTTTTGGGGACAAAGTCTCGATACAATGTGGGCGAATATTTATGATTCTGATGGCGGACTGGGAGGCGCAAATTGGGGAATGATTGATGAAATATTTATGTTGCCCGACACTCTAACCGGTTTCCAAGAGTGGTGGGGATTTGATTCGGAACCTGCACTACAAAAATTTCAGGGACGAACAGTTGGCTCGGGAGAATGGGGAATGGTAGATGTGTGGCGTCGTAAAAAACCGGAATTTTGGAATATCAAAAAAGCATACTCGCCGTTTAAAGTCCTTCAAACCGAATTTGAAGATAATAACACTGGCGAAAACCTTAAAGTGCCTGTTTATAACAGGTTTAACTGTACCAACTTTAACGAAATCACCATAAAATATAATTTCCGCAATAAAGAGCATACCCTAAAAACGGTAAATATCAAACCCCACTCAAAAGGAGTTTTATCGCTGCCAATAAAAGATTTAAAAAACGGTGAAGTGATTGTTCTCAAAGTATTCGACAGTCAAAACAGACTGATTGACAGGTATAACCTGCGGTTAAAAAATAAAATGGAAACAGCTTCTCAAAATAATACAGGGGGCAAAACTACGGTTTCGGAAACCAACGATAAACTTATTATTAGTTGCGCCAACAACACAAAAGTTGTATTTGATAAAACAACAGGATTGATTGAACAGATACAAAAATATGACGGAAATTATAAACTTTCGGGACCTTTTCTAAATTTAAGGATGGAAGGGAAAGAGATTGATTTTATGCGTCGAAACATTGACGATTACGCCGGGCAGTGGCTGTTAAAAAGTTTCAAATACGAAAATAAGGGGAACGAGGCGATTATTAGATTAAAAGGCAGCACGGCAAAACTTGCGTCAGTTGGTTTCGATATTACTATTGATGCGTCAGGAAAAGTGGAAGTTCAATATACCATCAACGGAGTTCCACCAAAACGGATTCGTGAAGTGGGAGTTCGATTTGATTTTGATACAATTGTTGATTCTGTTGCGTGGAAGCGTGATGCTTA
>JAKIST010000036.1 GCA_021648495.1 Draconibacterium sp. | reverse complement strand
TGTTTGAGTTAGAAAGTTCGAATTCGAGGCTTGCGAAGTCAGAAAATAAAGGAGTTTACTCTTGTAAATGACTGTTTTTCTGACAAGCGTAACGAAGAAGTCGGACTTTATAGACAAACACTAAATAAATAAGCACCCTGGAGAATAATCATTGATGAGTTGTCCATGATTACTTCTATAAATATTTATATAATTTGGATAAAAACCGTCATTATTAATTCTACTTCACAAATAAATGTTTATTAACGAGTTACAGATATTACCATAAAACACAATCAACAATAAACATATGAATTGTTAAAATAATAGATAAAAGCCAACGTTCTTTGCATACTATGTTGGCAAAAGTTTGTTACAAACAACATTTTTTTATTTCTTTAGCAAGTATTGAAAAGACGGCAAACCCACATCCAAAGAGGGATATGAAAAAAATATTTTCTTTTTTATTTTTAATAATTATAGCTAATTTAGCAGCTTTAGGTCAGCAAGATCCGCAATATACAAACAACATGTTTTACAAGTTGGGAGTAAACCCGGGTTATGCAGGAGCCGACGGTTCAATTAGGGGACTAATTTTGAACCGTTATCAATGGGAAGGGTTTATAGGAGCTCCAAAAACCTTGGTTTTTAGTGTTGACGCAGCAATTGATGCATTTGGGGCACCGGGGGGAATTGGGTTAAATGTGGTGAGTGACCAGTTGGGATTTGAGAAAAACACGCAGGTTAATGTCAATTATGCATATAAAAAATCTTTGAGTATCGGAAATCTTGGGATTGGTGTATCTTTGGGATTGTTTAATAAAAGCATAAATGGAGAATGGAAAGTACCGGAAGATGATTTGGATATTTTTACTCAGCCAAGTTCTGACCCGGCAATTCCTCAGGGTGAGGCCAGTCAAATGGCTTTTGATGCAGGTTTGGGTTTGTATCTTTCAACCAACAAGTACTATCTGGGAGCTTCGGTTACCCACATAAATCAGGCATCGATAAAGTTCAGTGACCTTGCAAGTACCTATTTTGTCAGGCATTACTATTTATCAGGCGGATACAATATTAAACTGGCTGACCCGTTATTTGAGTTGCGACCTTCGTTTTTGTTGAAATCTGACCTCGGTAGTTGGCAGTTGGATTTGAACGCAAACATTGTTTTTGATGAACGATTTTGGGGTGGGATTTCTTATCGTTATCAGGACGCAGTAGCCCTATTAATGGGCATTGAATTGATAAATGGATTACGGTTTGGATATTCGTTTGATTTGGTAACTTCGGCAATTAGTCGTTATGGATTTGGTTCACACGAAATCTTTTTAAGTTATACAGTTGATTTAGAGAAGAATAGAAACCAAAAATATAAGAGTATTCGATTTTTGTAAGAGAATAATTTGTTTGTTTCAATGAACAAAGTATTTTAAACTATTTTTGTGTTTAGTAATAATTGTTTGTTGTTTTTGTGTTGTAATTGGAAATGAAAAAAAAAATCATGAAACTAACCCGAGGGTTAATAACTCTTGTATGTTAACAAGTTTAATTAATTTTCATTGTAAGTTTCATGCGTTATCATAATATTACGTAAAATTTGAACGTATGAAAAAACTTCTTTTAGTTGCGGTTGTACTCTGGAGTGCACTTAGTTTCAGCGGGTGCAGTAATTCCGGGAACGGAGAACTTGTTGGAGTGCAAAACAGACAAAAATGGAGAGAGTCGCAACCGTACGGAATGGTGTTTGTTCGCAGAGGTAGTTTTAATATCGGACCGAGCGATCAGGATGCAAGTACGTCTGGAGTTCCAACAAAAACGGTTTCTCAGGAAGCATTTTGGATGGATGATACTGAAATAACCAATAATGAGTATCGTCAATTTGTAAATTGGGTGAAAGATTCAACTGCCCGTAAAATGTTAGGCGACCAATATCCTGAATTTTTGATAACCGAAGACAAAAAAGGAAATCCAATCGATCCCCCAACGCTTAATTGGAAAGAAAAAATTGATTGGCAAGATCCGGACTATCAAATGGCAATGCAAGATTTGTATGTGCCGGAAAATGAAAGATTTTTTGGTAAAAAGGAGATAGATACAAGAAAGTTGGTTTATGAATACTGGTGGATTGATTTGAATCAAGCAGCAAAAAGGAGCAATAGTTATAATTATAAGTCGCAAAGCTACGATGGAAGTGTTTATAATATAGATGGGGAATTAGTTCCCATTGCAAATCGCTCAACCTTTATCTTTCACGATCAAGTACCTATCTATCCAGACACCTTATCCTGGATTAGGGATTTTACTTATTCATATAACGAGCCATTGGCTACACGCTATTTCTGGCATCCAGGATTTGACGATTATCCGGTTGTTGGCGTAACCTGGAAGCAAACAGTGGCTTTTTGTAATTGGAGAACAAAAATTCAAAGCGACTTTTTATCGATGAAAGGCGAACCAGACTTGCAAGCATATAGATTGCCTACTGAAGTTGAATGGGAATATGCAGCAAGAGGAGGGAAGAACTTTTCCATGTATCCCTGGGGTGGTTATTATACCCGCGATGATGATGGCGTGTTTTTGGCAAATTTTAAACCCCTTCGTGGTAATTACGTGGAAGACGGGGGAATTGCTACTATGAAAGTGGGCAGTTACGACCCAAATGAATATGGAATATATGATATGGCAGGCAATGTTGCTGAATGGACAAGTACGGCTTACGACGAAGCAGGTTATAACTATTTCAGCGATTTAAACCCAACATTTACATACAATGCACTTCCTGATGATCCGGCGGTTATGAAACGAAAAGTTATTCGTGGTGGGTCATGGAAAGACATTGCTAGTTTTGTTCAGGTTTCTGCAAGAAACTATGAATATCAGGATACTACTAAATCATATATTGGTTTCCGGTGTGTACGTTCAACATTTGGAGACGAATTTTAGTTTTTTCTTATCGTTAACCTAATTTCTGATTAGATATGAATCTGGGAGAATTATTTAAAACAAAGCGTTGGAAAACATTCATGGGCTATGTTTATGGGTGGGGTGCATCTGTGGTGATGGTTGGTGCGTTGTTTAAATTGGAGCACTGGCAATATTCAAGTTTATTGCTAACAGTTGGCCTTATAACTGAAGCCTTTATATTCTTTTTGTCAGCATTTGAACCTCCGGTAGATATGCCTGAGTGGAACAAAGTATATCCTGAATTGAGGGAAGATTATGAAATGGTAGATCTTGAGGAGTTAGGAGAAAAAAATAAAAAAGGTTTAGGTGAACTATTTTCCAGCTCGGAATTAACACCGGAACTTTTAGATAAAGTTGGAAAAGGGCTGAATGAATTGAGCAATACTGCCCGGGGGATAAGTGATATATCAACTGCTACCCTTGCTACCGATATGTATGTGAAAAACCTTGGCTCAGCTTCAGAATCGATGAGTAGTTTTGCCGAGATTAATAATCGTGCAAACGAATCGATTAATAACTCGGTGGGCGATCTTGTTGAATCTTATACTTCTACGGCCAAAAAGCTATCTGAATCAGGAATTGAAACCATCGAGAAAATTCATAAAAGCGGTGAAGAATTTTCAAATCAATTGGCTGAAACTGGAAAACGTCTGGCAGAAACTTATAATAATGCAGGGCAGTCAGTCTCTACTGAATTAAATAATATTAAAGAAAGCTCGCAGCAGTATTCAGGTAATTTGTTAAAATTGAACGGAAACTTATCGGCTTTAAATTCAAATTTTGAAACGCAGTTAAAATGCACGGAAGAACAATTTACAGCAAGTCGGAAGTTTAGTCATGACTTAAGTGAAATGAACAGTATTTTAGCTTCTTCGGTTGATGAGTTGAAAAAATATAAGGAAAACGCAGAGCAACTTAATAAGCACTTGGAATCGTTAAATACCATTTATGGCAATATGCTCGGTGCAATGAGTTATAAAAAATAAAACCTTCTATTAGAATAGTATGGGTGCAAAAAATTGTCCGGAAACCCCGCGGCAAAAAATGATAATGATGATGTACATAGTACTAACAGCGATGTTAGCGCTTAATGTTGCTGCGCAGGTACTGGAGGCATTCCGGCTTGTTGACACAAGCCTGTTGCATACATTGAAGTCTGTTGCCCAGAAGAATAATCAAATATACTCTTCTTTCGAACAAGCTTTTCTCGAAAACCCAACTAAAGTACAGGAATGGAAAGAGAAGGCAGATTTGGTTCAAAAAAGTACATCGGAAATGATTTCTTACATTTTATCGTTAAAAGAAGAAATCATAAATTATTCAGGCAGCACAATTGTAGATAAGGAAAATCCAATTCAATCCGATGATTATTATTTCGTTTCCGAAAAAGGAGATACGCTTATTGTCAAAAAACAAGACGATTTAAATGGACCTTCGGAATTTATGATCACACAAAAAAGGGCATTCGAGTTAAAAGATAAAATTACTGAATTTAGAAATGGCTTAGTTGCCTTATTAGATGTGAATGATATCGAGTTAAAAGAATCTATTCTTAAACAATTGGAAACACCAGATCCTGTTTCTAATATAAAAGAGGGAAACGATAATAAGACTTGGGAAACGCAATACTTTTTAGATAAACCTTTGGTTGCCATTCTTACTTTACTTTCTAGAATTCAAATTGATGTTAAAAACTCGGAATCAAATATTATCAATTATTTGTATGCACAAATTGATGCTGGCTCGTTTAAGTTTAACAGTTTAGGGGCACGTGTAATTGCAAATTCCAATGTTATTTTATTGGGCGAGCCTTATAATGCGGAAGTATTTTTAGCAGCGGAAGACACTACTCAACAACCTCAGATTTTTATCAATAATCGTGCAGTTGAAGTGATTGATGGAAAAGCAAATTATAAAGTAAACACAACAGAACCCGGAGTATTTAAATGGAGCGGATTAATAAAATACAAGACTCCTGCCGGTATTATTAAAAATTATCCGTTTGAACAGGAATATCAGGTTACTCAACCAAGTGTAACCATGTCGGCAACACGCATGAATGTGTTCTACTTGGGAATAAAAAATCCATTTGACGTGGGAGGTGGAGCTATCCCAAAAGAAAATCTGGAAGTTACCATGACCAATGGTTCGATTGTTAAATCGGGAGATGCTTTTATTATTGAACCCAGTACATTAGATGAACTCGGGAAAAGAACCAAAGTTACTGTTTCTGCAAATATTGGGGGTCAAAACCGTGTTATTGGTACTTCAGTATGGCGTGTAAAACAAGTACCCGATCCTATTGCTCAAGTTGCTGGTCAGTCTAGTGGAGATATTCGTAAAGAAGTTTTACAAATTCAAGATGGAATAATGGCTGTGTTGGTAGATTTTGATTTCGACTTTAAATATACGGTTACCCAGTTCGAAGTACAAACTACAGATGCTGGTTATACAACCATCAAAAAATCCAATTCAAATCGATTTACTCAAGAGCAAAAGGATCAATTGAGCAGGGCGAAAATACAAAGTATAGTATATATTTCAAATATTAAAGCAATTGGCGATGATAATAAAACACGCAACCTTGACCCAATTGCATTCAAAATACGTTAATTATGAGAAAATTAGTTGTATATATTGGAGTAATTGTTTTTCTGCTTTCGTTAGTAGTAGGAAAACAAACGGATGCACAAATCGTAAATGGTGCTTTTCAACGTACAGACATTTACCAGAAAAAACCAATGCCACTGCCAACAGTTCGGGAAGCCGATGTATTTTGGTCTAAAAAAATATGGCGGATTATTGATCTACGGGAAAAAATAAATCAACCTCTTTATTATCCTACGGTGGAGATGGAAGGAAGGTTAAACCTGATTTCAATTTTATTAAAGGGAATTGAAAATGGACAAATTACACCATACGATGCCAGTTTTGACGATGATTTTAAAGTTCCAATGTCTTTTGCACAGGTAAAAGAATCATTTGGAGCCCAAGCTACACAAGAGGAAAAAATCGATTTTGATACAGGCGAGCGGACAATGGTTACGGTTCAGGGAGAAATTCGTCCCAATGATATTAAGCAGTATATGATTAAGGAAGAGTGGTATTTCGATAAACAAACTTCAACCCTTAATGTACGCATTATCGGACTTTGCCCAATTCGTGAATTTGTAAGGGCAGGAGATAATTCAGGTGAAGTACAACGGCAAAAGCTATTTTGGGTATATTATCCCGAAGTCCGATCTCTTTTATCAACTAATTTGGTTCTTAATCCATACAACGAAGCTCGCCAGATGTCATTCGATGATTTGTTCATTAAGCGCTATTTCAACAGTTATATTGTACAAGAATCCAATGTTCTTAACAATCGCGAAATTAGTGCTTATTTGAGTGGCAAAAATGCGATGCTTGAATCGAAAATTATCGAAGAAAAGATATTCGATTTTGAACAAGATCTTTGGGAGTATTAATCAGAAATAAATAAAAATGTAACCTTATGTTTTCATAAGTTTTTTTTTGAGGGAATAAACGGGATTGAACGGCGTTTAAAGAATAAATGAGTTGAAGATGAGAAAAGCCTTAATATACTTTAGTATTGCTCTTGGGTTGCTTTTCAATTCATGCCAACAATCTAATATGTACAGCCTCGATCGGGAGCAAAAGAAAGGCGATTGGTTTGAACCTTCACCTTATGGAATGGCATATATCCAACGCGGTGCTTTCGAAATGGGGCCAACCAGCGATGAAGTTTCGCAAATTGTAAATCCAACAAAAACAGTATCGGTAGAAGCATTTTGGATGGACGATACCGAAATCACCAATAACGAATACCGACAGTTTGTTTATTGGGTACGCGATTCAATTGCCAGGAAATTGCTCGGAGAAACCTATTCCGATTTTGCAATCACCGAAGGTGCCAGCGGCGTTCCATTGGAAAACCCTACAATTAATTGGTATGAAAAGATTGATTGGAGTGATCCTGACTACCAAATGGCAATGGACGAGTTATACATTCCCGAGGAAGAACGTTTTATGTTAAAAAAAGAGGTTGATACCCGAAAATTGATTTATGATTATTATTGGGTAGATTTTAAACAGGCGGCTAAAAGGAGCAACAGTTTTGATTTTGAAACTCAAAAATATAAAGGCTCAATTGTTAATCCCGATGGTGAAATTTTACCTATCGAAAACAGGGGCTCTTTCCTAATGCATGAATCGGTCCCGATTTATCCCGATACCCTTTGTTGGATAAGGGATTTTGCTTACACTTATAACGAGCCGTTTACGTTAAAATATTTCTCACATTCCGCTTTCGATGATTATCCGGTGGTTGGTGTTTCGTGGAAACAGGCCAAAGCTTTTTGTAATTGGCGTACAAATTTAAAAGCAGTTGTGTCCACACGTTTTAAAGAAACCCCGGCACACGATTATAGGCTTCCCACCGAAACCGAGTGGGAAATGGCTGCACGCGGTGGTTTACGAATCTCATTGTTTCCCTGGGGAAGTTACTATACGCGAAGTGACGAAGGTTGTTTTGTGGCCAATTTTAAACCTCGCAGGGGAAATTATGTTGCGGATAGTCCTACTACAACAACCGCAATGAAAGTTGGTGAATTCGACCCTAATCCTTACGGCTTGTATGATATGGCAGGAAACGTGGCAGAATGGACAAGTACTGCCTTCTTCGAATCGGGATACGATGTTGTTGACGATTTAAACCCGGAATTGCAATACAATGCGAAAACGGATGATCCGCCTGTTATGAAACGTAAAGTTGTACGTGGTGGATCTTGGAAAGACATGGCTTTTTTCCTCCGAAATTCAACACGAAGTTTTGAATATCAGGACACAACAAAATCGTATATTGGATTTAGATGCGTTCGAACATCATTTCGGAACGATCTTCAGAATAATTAGTGTCTGCGTATAGAAAGTCGGCAATTTTTGAACAGAGGCACCAACCAATCTTTCTCAAATAAATTATATCCGAAATGCCCGTCATTGCGAGAGTCCACCCCAAAAAAATTTGGGGCATAATGAGGAAATGACAGCAGGATGCCCTGAAGGGGCTAAATAATATAGCCCAGGGCAAACGAGGAACGAGTGCCGCCCTGGGTTTGAAGTGAAAGATGAAAATCGACCGCGGTATAATTTTGATTAGAGATGAACTCTTTTTCGGTCGAAATTGAACAAATTTATGAATAAACAAAAACACTGCTGTACAGATAGTTACGTAAATCTGTCATTGGCAGTGTAACGAAGCAATCTCAAAACTATTACCACACACTAATGATTTTTATTCTATATTTTTAATTCAGACTATATGGATAAACACTTATTAAGATCCCCTTCCCATATTTTACAATTAATTAAAAACTAAACCGAAAACTGTCCACTACCTACTTTTCTTTTCCCCAGATTAATTTTTTCCCAAAACCCAGCCGGTTGTCGGTCATCTTGATAAAAGTAGGTTTAAGTACCCAAAGAGAAGTTTTCATTAGTACCGCATAAGGGAACCTTTTTAAGTATGATTTTTTTGCAATTGATGCCAGCTCTTTTCCGGGTCTTTCCATCGTTCCGTTAAACTGAACACCCTGTATTTTTCCAACCGTGTTCGTTTCCAAAACAACACTTCCGGCAACATGTGCATTGTTTAAAACATGTTGCACATGTTTGGTTTTGTCGTCCGAAGTAAAAACAAAGCAATTTTCATCTTCCAAATAAATATAAAAACAATTAGAGCACCACGGATTATTCTCGGTGCAGGTTGCGAGGGTTAAAACGTGATGTTCTTTAATAAAATCTACAACTCGTTTTTCAGGATTATCCATAATGAAAAATTAAGGGGTAAAAATACTTTTTTACTGTTTTATAATTCGTTTTTCGTAGGTTTTTTCTGATGTTGTTAATTGCAGGATATATATTCCAATGGGCAAATTCTTCAAAAATAATCCTGCTTTATGATCTTCTGTCTTTTGTAAAAGTTTTCCATCTGTCGAAAAAAGCCGGGTCTTTGTAATCCTTTCGTTCCCAGGAATCAAAATATTTATCCGGTCGATAAAAGGGTTGGGGTAAACTACTATATTATTAGATTTTGAAATGGTGGGAACACTCACTATTTCTGCGGTTTTTGAAATCAGCCAATAATCCGGGTCTATTTTTAATTCGGCAACTTTAAAACCGGGATCAACAATAAATTCCTGGTTGTTTGTGGTATGAATCAACCTGAAATCAGCAGAATCTGTTTTATTTATGTTGTAAACACGTACGGGAACTGGCATTTCAAAAAATCCGACTGAATTGTGAGAAGAAGTTTGTGAAAGGTTGATTGTTAGTAAGCCTGTTTCCCCGGTGGCAAATTGAGCGGAATAAACAGGAAACCCTTCGCCATAAAACCAGTCATTAAAAAATTCGGTAAGGCTCGTATCGGCAGCATTTTCCATGTGTTCAACAAATTGACTTGTCCGGGCGAAACCATTGGCGATTTCGGGGTCGTTAAAATAATTTTGCATCCCCAAAAAGAAGCTTTCATCACCTAAAACCCAACGTAACATGTGTAAAAGATATGCCCCTTTCGAATAGGAAAGACGACCGCTAAATAAGGCGTTAATGTTAGTAGTATCTGACACAAAAACAGAACCTCCTGGATTACTAACAATTTGGGCCACCCGATTTTTTTTCCAATTATACCACTCAGTATCGCTTTTTATATGTTCGTATGAAAGTCCGGTAAGGTACGTTGCAAACCCTTCGTTTAACCAAATGTCTTGCCAACTTCCCAGCGTTATATAATCACCAAACCATTGATGGGCAAGTTCGTGAGCTACAATATTAAATCCAAAATTAGACACAAAACTCATGGTTTGGTGTTCCATTCCACCGCCCCAACCAAATTGCGCATGTCCATATTTTTCTTTGGCAAAAGGATATTCCCCGATTAACTCGTTGTACAGTTTTATTATTTTGGTGGTAACCGGCGTTTTGCTTTGGGCTGCCGCAAGGTTTTCGGGATAAACATAATTGAGTATTTCGATTTGGCTTCCATCATCCAAGGCTAAATAATCAGAATAGTTGACGTAATTAGTAACTGAAACAGCAACCAAATAAGTAGCAATTGGAAAACGGTGCTTCCAGTGCATTCTTCTAATTTTTTCATTAACGGTTTCAGAAACCAAAACTCCAATACTTGCCGTTCTGGACGAATCGGGCGAGGAGACAATAATATCAATGGAGTCTATTTTATCTACCAGGGATTGCTTGCAAGGCCACCATTCCATTGCGCCATAAGGTTCCGATAGTGTCCAAATATTTGGAACACCGGCATGCACAGTTTTCGAAAATGCACCAAAACCTGGATTGCTTGGTGTACCTTGATAATATACAGAAACCGAATCGAGCTGACCTTCATTTAAAATTTCAGATAGGGGGATTTTTAATTTATTTTGACTCTGGCTGAAAGTTATTTTCTGGTGACACTGGACCACGGAATCAACGGTCATCGAGGAATGAAGGTCGAATTCTATTTCAGATAGATTTTGTGTTTCACTTTTGAAATAAGTGGTAACAACTCCCTTAATATAGAGTACGTTAGGATTAATCTCCCATTCCATTCTTTGGTAAACAACATCGGTTAACGCATAGTTCTGGCTTTCAACAAAAGTCGATTTATTGATGAAGTTGGATTTTTCCTGAAAAGCTATTTTATCGAAGAAATAAGGATCTGGTTTTTGCGCAAAAGCTAAAAACGTGATAATTGTGAACAATGATAGCACTCCAAATTTTTTCATGCCATAAAAATACAAAAAGAATTGTTCTGGAAGTTTTCTAAAACAAAAAAGCGGATTTCTAACGAAATCCGCTTTTTAAAAATATTGAATGAACTATTTTTTGTCTAATTCTTTCCAAACCAAAGCACTTGCACCAACAATTGCGGCATCGCCTGCTTTAAGTTTTGACGGTAAAATTGGGATTTTATCTTTAAAAATAGGCAAAAGATGTTTCTCCATATTTTCTTTAGTAGGTTTGAAAATATAATCGCCTGCTGCGGTTGGCCCACCAAACAAAAATATAGCCTCAGGACTTAAATGATGAACCGTGTCAGCTAAACCTTGCCCTAACCAGGCTCCTGTTTTTTCAAACACTTCCAAAGCAATTTTGTCGCCTTTTACAGCTGCATCGTAAATCATTTTAGAGTCTAATTCTTTGTACGATTTGTCTGCCAGCAAACTGTCGTTTGCATTGTAATGTGCCATTAATTCAAAAGCAGTACGTTTCATTCCTGGAGCCGAACAATAGGCTTCTAAATGGCCCAATGCAGAACAGCCACAAGGTCGTCCGCCGGGAACAAGCGTAGTGTGCCCACATTCGCCGGCAAATCCGTCACTGCCATAAACAAGGTCGCCGTTTACTACTAATCCGCTACCAACACCGGTACCAAGGGTGAACATTACAAAGTTTTGCATTCCTTTTGCACCGCCGTAAATCATTTCGCCAATTGCCGCTGCGTTTGCATCGTTTGTTAAAGCCAGTGCAGCCATGTCAGGAAAATGATTCCGAAGTAATTTCACCAAATGTATAACACCTTGAAACGAAAGGTTTGGAGCATATTCAATTGTTCCGTTATAGTAATTTCCATTGGGGGCGCCAATGCCAATCCCTAATATTTCCACTTCTTCGTTCAGTATTTTTACTGATTTTATTTGCTCTTTTATGGCTGAAGCCAAATCGGAGATATAATGATCAATGTCACCATGCGAAGGAGTTTCAATATTATTCTTTACCAAAACATTTCCCTCCTGATCGACAACACCAATAGCGGTATTTGTACCTCCTATATCAACACCAATTGCAACTTTTTTCATGTATTATGCTTTTCTGAATTTAATAATTGAAAAGAATATTTGTTATATATTCTATATTAATAATTACATTTTTTATACCGCTTGGCCATCAGCTCTTTTATGAACCTTACTTCCGATAAGGGCGTAAAACAGTAAAAATCCTAAACAAATCATAATAACCCAGTAACTTGCAAGGTAAGATGTAGCATCGGCTACTTGACCTTGAATAGCAGGAAGGATTCCACCACCCATTACCATAGTCATAAATATACCGGAAGCAATACCCAAATATTTACCCATACCAATTGTTGCAAGGTTAAATATCCCAGGCCACATAACTGAGGTACAAAGTCCGCAAAGTGTTATAAACATGATTGCGATAGGCACTTCAACCATTTGAATTGACAAGTTACTTGCAATGCCAACCATTTTAACTGTAATGTCAGGATTCAAAATAGCAACTCCCACAAGGATAAGTCCTAATACCGATACAAACGTCATCATTTGTTTACTCGAGAATGTTTTTCCAAGGAACCCACCGACTAAACGTCCAACAAGCATCAGTAACCAATATGTTCCAACCAAACTACCAGCAATACCAGGGTCGTAACCTAATCCATCTACCATGTATAGGTTTGCCATACTTGGAATACCAACTTCAATACCAACATAAACAAAAATTGCAATTACTCCAAAAGCAAAATGTTTGTAGGATAAAGCATGTTTAATACTTTCTACAATATTATCGTTCTTTGCTACTTCTGGTTCTGGAATTCGAACAAAAAGAAGAACAAAAAACACTACTGCAAAAATAGCCATTGCAGTAAATAATAATGGATTCACATTTTCAATCGTTTTAGAGGCTCCGCTCCCCATCATCCAACCACCAACCATCGGAACGATTGTTGCAGCTGACGAGTTAAGTGCACCACCAAAGTTAAGGCGTTGATTTGCACCTTTTTCTGAACCTAAAACAGTTAACATCGGATTTACTACTGTATTCAACAAACACATTGTAAAACCCGCAATAAATGCTCCTGAAATGTATATGGTAAAAGAAGTAAATTTACCTCCCAGGAACATCACAAGAACCCCAAGAATACCCAGCAATAAAGCCACTAAAGCTGTTTTTTTGTAACCTATTTTTTGAACCAATATTCCGGAAGGAATTCCCATAAATGCATAAGCCAGAAAGTTGGCTAAGAAACCTAATTGAGCCTGAAAGTTAGACAAATGAAACTGCTCTTTTACTATAACCCCCATCGGACTGGGTAAGCCGGTAACAAAAGCGATGATAAAAAAGAGGAAGAACATCATTGCCACTGGCAATGCATAATTTTGCTTTTTAGTATTCATAATAGTTTTTTTAATTAATGGTCAAGTTTCACAAGTTTATCTCGAAAAACTTGAATTTTGATATTAGTAATTTAGTATTCGTTTTTGTGTTTTAAATTCAACTAATTGATGGTTTATTTTGTATGCCTGTTCTTTTAAGCAATAAAATATTGATAAATTTTAACCTTCATTAAAGGTTTCACAAATAAAATGAAAAAAAAGCATTAAGCAAAGAAAGTTAGTATTAATGAACGCTATTTGTAAAACTTCCACATTGGCTTATTTTATAAGGGATTTGCAATTTTTTGATGTCAATTTTTATGATTTTTTAACAACTTTGTCCACAAATTTTAATTCTGCAAAACTGGTATTATTTAAAAACCATTAGTATCCGGTAAAAGTTTTGAGATTGCTTCGTTTCACTGCCAATGACAGATTTACCGAGGACTTCGACTTTTCCAAGTCGAAGAAAATATGTCGGACTTAAAAAGTCCGACTCCCGGTACTGTCATTCTCTCATTTTGCCCATTATAAAAATGGGTGGTGACTACCAATGACCGATTTTTTTAACGCGCGGTTTTAAAGGAAGTTGGAGTTTTTTGCATAGCGATCCCTTTGGGTCAACTCCAACAAATAAACCAACAAATAAACCAACAAACCGGACTTCGGCTCCGTAGAAATTCACCAAAGGAGTCTTCCATAGGTCCGACTCCATGTACTGTCATTCCTTCATTATGACCATTATAAAAAATTGCTTGGCGACTCGCAATGACAGGTGTTACAGATATAATTTATTTGAGAGGGGCTTTTGTGAAATTTAGTTAAAACCCAAAATGTTACTTCAAAAATTAATATCAAAATGAGCCAAGCAAATTGTTTTATTTTACTCATCATTCTCGCATAACAGAAAAAATAATCCAATTTTCTTGACAATTATTATAAAATGTATTTGGTATAATTGTAGTTTTGTACCAGAAATAAAAACATGCAGGGCATTGTAAAAGTAATAATGAAATTTTTAGCGTGGGTTCTTTTGATTCCAGTTTATATTTATAAGTACGGAATTTCGCCACTTACCCCGGCATCGTGCAGGCATTATCCAAGCTGTTCCGAATATGCAGTTCAAGCGGTAAAAATTCATGGTCCTTTCAAAGGTTTCTGGCTGGCAACTAAACGGATTTCAAAATGTCATCCCTGGGGAACACATGGATACGATCCGGTTCCTCCGAAAAACCGAAAAGACTAAAAGCCTGTTAGTGACACAGATAATTTTCAAACAGAATTAATTTGTATTCTTATATCAGAAACATTAATACTAAATTTGTGTTCCTTTGTTTTAAAATAAATTTTTAAGTAAAAAAGTGAATAAAATTATTTTGATATTAATTGTTACTGCGGTGTTGATCTCGTGCCAATCGGGTAAAACAAAAAAGGGAGAGCCAGGTAAAAAGGTTGTAACAGTAAGCATTTTGCCGGAAAAAACATTCGTTGAGAAAATTGCCGGCAATGATTTCGAGATAAATGTTTTGATTCCTTCCGGTGCCAGTCCAGCAGCTTATACTTTGCTCCCATCGCAGCTGAGAGAGATTTCACGATCAGTTGTTTGGTTTCGAATTGGTTACATTGGTTTTGAGTATTCGTGGAAAGAAAAAATAGAACAGGCAAATACAAACATGCAAGTGGTTGACCTTTCGGAAGGCCTGGATTTAATTGCCGATAAAAAAGAACAGCACGGCGATCATGTTCACATGGGCGGTGTTGATCCGCACATTTGGTTGTCGCCTGTTTTGGTGAAGCAAATGGCAAAGCGGATTGCAGCTGTTTTATCCGATTTGAACCCTAAGAAAGAAACTGTCTATAAAACTAATTACATAAAATTCGCCAACGAAATCGATCAACTCGATAATCAGATCAAGAGTGCATTAAAAGAATTTGAAGGGGAAAAAATAATTGTTTATCATCCCAGCCTTTCCTATTTCGCTCGCGATTATGGACTGGCACAATATTCTCTTGAGCCAGGCGGGAAAGAGACAACACCGCAACACATGGCAAAAATAGTTGACATTGCAAACAAAGACAACATTAAAGTAATTTATATCCAGAGTGAATTCGACAAAGAATACGCACGCGTTTTTGCCAACGAGATTAAAGGTGAAATAGTTCAGGTGAGCCCACTGAATCCTGACTGGGAGAATAATTTGCTCGAAATAACAAATGCTCTTATAAATAATTTTCAGAAATAGACGATTAGATTTTTAGACATGAGATTTGAGGCAAGAATTACATCGTTTATTTTCATTTCCTAAAAAAGAACTATTGTTTTAATGGAATCTTTAATAAAAATACAGAATCTTTCGGTTGGTTACGATAAACTTCCGGTACTGAAGAATGTAAATTTTGAGATTTTTGAACAGGATTTTATAGGTGTGATTGGTCCGAATGGAGGGGGAAAAACTACGCTGCTAAAAGCCATCCTGGGCTTGTTGAACCCAATTGAAGGAAAAATAGACTTCAGAAAAGATATGGTTGGAAGGAAAAAAAGCATTGGTTACCTTCCGCAAGTAAGGCACATCGATCGGAAATTCCCAATAACGGTATTTGATGTTGTGCGTTCGGGCTCGCTCATGAGTGGTAGGGTGAATAAAAAAACGTCTAATATAAAACAGAAAGTTGAAGAATTGCTTGCCGAAATGGGGGTTTTCAACATTCGAAACAAGGCCATTGGCGAACTTTCAGGCGGACAAATGCAACGTGTTTTTTTATGTCGGGCTCTATTAAGCGACCCTAAAGTTCTTATTCTTGACGAACCCGATACTTTTGTCGATAACCGGTTTGAAGGAGAGTTGTATGAGAAACTTAGGATTTTAAACCATGAAATAGCCATAATTTTGGTGTCGCACGATATAGGGACAATCTCAAGTTATGTTAAAACAATTGCCTGTGTTAACGGAAACTTGCATTACCACCCGAGCAGTTCAATTACACAAGATCAATTGGACGGGTATAACTGCCCAATTCAGATAATAACCCACGGCGAAATTCCGCACACTGTATTAAAACATCATCATTAATATGGATACAATTCTTGAGCTGTTTGCATACGATTTTTTTAAGAAGGCTTTTTTAGCCGCTGTTTTTGCCAGTATTTCGTGCGGAATTATTGGCAGTTACATTGTTTCGAAGCGTATTGTTTTTATTAGTGGTGGAATAACCCACGCTTCGTTCGGGGGAATTGGGCTGGCTTTTTTCCTGGGATTTAACCCACTACTGGGAGCCGTTCTTTTTGCGATAATGTCGGCACTGGGAATTCAGTTTTTTACTAAAGTTGCCGAAATCCGCGAAGATTCTTCGATTGCCATTTGGTGGTCGCTGGGAATGGCGCTGGGAATTATTTTTATTTTTTTGACTCCCGGTTACACCCCTAATTTAATGAGCTATCTTTTTGGAAATATTTTAACTGTAACGGTTTCCGAATTGTGGTGGATGTTCATCCTGAACGTGGTAATCATCGCTTTTTTTTCTCTGTTTTTCAGAAAAATATTATACATTGCATTCGACGAGGAATTTGCCCGTGCCGCGGGTTTGCGTGTATCTCTGTTCAATTCCCTCACCATGGTTTTAATTGCATTAACTGTGGTTCTAAATATCCGGGTGGTAGGAATTATTTTGATTTTATCGTTGCTGACCATTCCACAAGCAACTGCTAATTTATATACCAAAGACTTCAAAAAACTGCTGATCCTCTCTTCTGTTTTTGCTTTTATTGGCACCATCTCCGGTTTGTTTATTTCTTATTTTTTAGATATTCCATCGGGTGCGGCAATTATATTTACATTGGTAATTATTTTCGGGGTACTTCGGTTGGCAAAATACTTTATTAAATGATTTATGGGAAAAAAGAAAGGTTTTATGTCTGTTCAGCGTGTGTTTTTAAATTCTCCAATTTAGATGTTGACAGAACTTGCAGTAATTGTTTTGCATGCACAGGTTGCGAAATTTATATCTGCCCTTCTTGTGGTGAAGAAGTTGTGATTAAACCAATGAAGCCAATGACAAAATCAAAAAACTCATAGCATATTGATATAAGAATATTTTAGATTTGAAAATTTCTTCAATAAAACGAAGTATGTTTTATAAATGAACAGAAGATGCTTATCTAATTTGTTTCAAAACAAAAAAATTGCTATTTTGGCATAGTGTTTTAGACACAAATCAATTCGGGATTATTAAGTAAAACTGCCCACCTGTTTTCAGAGTGGGCAGTTTTTTTTGTAGAAAATTCTTTATATTAATATTCCGGTAATTTCTCCAACTGTAAAATTAAATTTTCAAACACTAATTCTATTTCTGCCGAATTATTTTTTAAACCATTTACAAATGAGTTGGTTTCATATTTTCCCCGAATGGCTTCGAAGTCTGCTTCCAAAATAGTTTTGTCGCCATCGTTTCCAAACCCTATTTTACTGTTTTGGTCAAATTCCTTCTCCGCATCTTTCAAAATCATCGTATTCATTTTCAAAGAATTTATTTTCCAGCCGGTAATAATTTTAGTGAGTTGGCCTTTCGAGATTTTTGAAATATCAATGGCGAGGTAACTTTTAATTTGTGCTGCACCCCAATTGTAAGAATCGGTTTCGTACGCATCAAAAATAGATTTCATTCCATTTTGTAAACCTTCAACTGAAGCTATTTTCCCCGATTTAACCAAATTGGTTAATTCAGTTACGGCACTTTCGGGAGCTATAAATCCCAAAAGGTCAACCCATTTTTTGCCAGCCTCATTTTCTTTTGGTTTCAAAATGTTATGAATTGCTTCCATTGAAGAAAATTCATGCAAATTTTTCAGTCGTTTTACAATTAGGTTTCCGATGTACACACTAATTGCTGTTTCGTAATATCTGCGCGAAGTCCTCAACATTAACCGGTTGATGTTTATTCCTTTATGCGTTACATATTCCTGTTTTTTAGAAACATTGGTTTGCAATTCATTTAATAAGTTAATTCCGTCGAATATTTTACCTACAACAAACGGGTTTAAAAAATCAAAACTTATCAAATCAAGTTTATCCGGGTCTTTCCTCCTGTCACGTTTTGGCCATTTAACGATATCGCGGGCTGTTCCAACTGTAAAAAGGTTCATTGCCGGTGTAATTATGCTTTTCCCCTTCTCCATTGTGATGTATGAAAATGGGAGTTCAGTGGTATCGAAATTACTGCTGTGTTTGTCCATTACAACAGAATATGCCCCAACCCGGCAAGGCCAAAGCATGTATGAAAATGAACCGGTTTTGGAGCCACGTTCAACAATTCCCTGGTGCAAAGGCCCCAGTTTGTACATGTGGTTACTTTGGTTTGTTCCACTTCCTGCATTAAAGAACGAGAACATACCTGCAAT
>JAKIST010000035.1 GCA_021648495.1 Draconibacterium sp. | reverse complement strand
AGCCCCGGGTAAATTTAGCAATCGAGGGTAAAGTTGCGGAAGGTTGGTATCAACTTGGAAAAATAAAGGTTACTAGATAGAGTCTGTCTATAATGTAGGTGTTTGGTTCAGAAAGTTCGAATTCAAGGCTTGCGAAGTCATAAAATAAAGGAGTTTACTTTTGTAAATGACTGTTTTTATGGCAAGCGTAACGCAGAAGTTGGACTTTATGGACAAACACTAGATAGCCTTAGATTCTCCAATTAATAAAATGGGTAGTTGAAAATTCTGGAATGATTGACTTTGACGAATAAAAGGAAATGAAATTTCATGATTATAAAATAGATAAATGAAAATACCTGAGAGAAATAGAATAAAAGAGTGGAGTAGGAACCGAAAGCGGATACTTCTACACCATCTTCCCCTACTGCTTTTATCTGTGATTTCAGTTGGGCTGTTTTACCGGGCTGTAGAATTAAAAGATGTAATCCACCGGTTGAGCATGGCAACGGCTTACCCCGGAATTGTTTTATTGGCGGCTACCTTAGTTATTGGTCCATTGGCAAAAATGTTCAATCATTCGAATCTAATCTCCACCGATTTCAGACGCGATTTAGGGTTTTGGGCAGCTATTGTGAGCTTTGTACATGTGGTATTTGGGTTACAAGTACATATGCGGGGGAGGATGTGGACTTTGTTTCTACGGGAGAACCTGGATTTTCCTTTTATCCGTTTCGACTTGTTTGGTGCTGCCAACTATACTGGACTGATTGCAACACTTGTTTTGATAATGCTTCTTGCTGCGTCAAATGATTGGTCTCTCCAGTTTCTCGGATGGGAAAAGTGGAAGCGATTGCAACGTTGGAACTATGTTCTTTTTCCAATAGTGTTCCTGCATGGTGTGTTGTACCAGGTTATTGAAAAGAGGGTTCCGCCCTTCATTTATATCTTTGCGGGCATAGGGGCAATTGTTGTGATCGTGCGTGTAGCCGGATCTTTTCACCAAAAACAAAATAGGGGCTAAGTTTTTTATGATTGTGGATGTGCTTTGTCTGCCTTATTTTGCCATCTTGAGAAAAATGTTCGTCAATGCAGAATACGATTATATTATGGCAAAAGATAAAATGTACCTTACCATTTTAATTTGTTATAAAATCTGTTTAAGCAGTTAAAAAAATATATTGAAAATGAAAAAAATGTATGATGTTTTAGTTGTTGGAGAGTTGAATGTTGACCTTATTCTGGATGAGATCGGAAAATTTCCGGAAGTTGGGAAAGAAGTACTTGCTAATAAAATGACCTTAACACTGGGTAGTTCTTCCGCAATTTTAGCAAGCAATATATCGAGTTTAGGTGCCAGTGTTGCATTTATTGGAAAAATTGGAAAAGATAAATTTGGTGAAATTGTACTCGATAGTTTGCAGGATAAGAACGTTGACATTTCGCTAATTAAGGTTGACGATCATTTAAGTACTGGCATCACTGTGGTTTTAAATGTTGAAGAAGACAGGGCGAATGTTACCTATCCGGGAGCGATGGACCATCTAACAATAAATGATATAACAGAAGAAGATTTGATGAAAGCCAAACACCTTCATTTCTCTTCTTACTTTTTACAGCCAGGTATGTGGAATGGTTTGGGCAAACTATTTAGAAAAGCAAAAAAATTAGGCCTGACTACCTCTTTTGATATGCAATGGGATCCTCAGGAAACTTGGAAATTGGAAATAGCCGACGTGCTGCCAAATGTGGATGTTTTTCTTCCAAACGAAAAAGAATTGATGTTTTTAACTGGAAAGAATAATTTGGATGACGCAATTGAGTCAATAAAAAAATATTCCAATATCCTTGTTATTAAAAGGGGCAATAAGGGATCGATGGTGCATTATAACGATCAATTGTTTGATTTGCCCCCGTTTTTAAATAAGCAAGTTGTTGATGCAATTGGTGCCGGAGATAGTTTTAATGCAGGTTTTATCTATAAATTTATCTATGGTAATGATATTCCTGAATGTCAAAAATTCGGGAATCTTACCGGTGCAGTGTCAACAACAGCGGCTGGTGGCACAAATGCTTTTAAAGTTTACGAGAACTTCAAAAAAACTGCAAAAGAACAATTTGGTGTTATTGTTTAGCTAATATTTTCATTGCGGATGGTTTTATTTTGTTTCGTTTCTAAAATAATCTGGGTTTTCGCTTTTAAACGAAACAACAAACTCTGTTTTAATCCAACAAAGATTGGGGAAGTGATATAGATATATTTCTTCCCCAATAATTTCATAAGCAATTAGTTGCCCCTCAATTCATTTCTATATAGCTCATATATAACAATTTGAAAACTTATTTTTGTGATATTTTGTATCATTGATATTTAGCTGTATATAATATTCATATTAAATACGTATGGTTTTTAGATTTTGAAAAAAAGGTAATTTCTTTTTATATTACTGTGTTTATCAATAATATATCATAGATTTACTTGACAGCCTTAAGTTTTTTTGTTATTTTTTTGTTATTTTATTGTTTTATTGTTTCAAAATCAAATTCGATTCTTATATTTGTTGTGAAATAAAGGAAATAAAAGATTTAATTATTGATATTGTAATATTACGTAAGGTTTACAAATCAAAAATAAATCCTTATATGAATTTATGTAAATGGTGCAGTTTATGATAGCACCTGAATCATTTTTTTTTACAAACAAAACTATTTATTTATGAAAAAAAGATTTATTTTAACAATTACACTGTCTCTCTTCTTGCTGAGCAGTGTATTTGCACAACAACGTTCTATTACTGGTACGGTAACATCTGAATCAGATGGATTGTCGTTACCTGGGGTAACTGTTGTGCTAAAAGGATCCACCAATATCGGTACAATTACCGATACAGATGGAAAGTATTCAATCACTGTCCCTGAGAATGCGAAAGCACTTCTGTTTACTTTTATAGGGATGGAGTCTCAAGAAGTAACATTGGGGACTTCTAATGTTGTAAATGTTGTTATGGCCATGTCATCTGAAGCATTAGGCGAGGTTGTTGTTACAGCATTGGGTATCGAAAGAGAAGTTAAAGCTCTGGGGTTTTCTGCGCAATCAATAGGGAGCGAAGATTTATCAGCCAGCAGGGAGACTAGTCTTACTGGGTTCCTTACTGCGAAGGTTGCAGGTGTCCAGGTTTCAAAAACTTCTGGTGGAGCTGGAGGTTCTTCCAGCGTAACGATTCGTGGTAACAGTTCTATTTCGGGCACTAATCAGCCTTTGTATGTTGTTGATGGTATCCCAATTATTAACCTTCCTATTTCCGGAACAAATGGTTTGTGGGGTGAAACTGATACCGGTGATGGTATTGGAGATATCAATCCAGAAGATGTAGAATCAGTTACTGTGCTTAAAGGACCAAACGCTTCTGCGTTATACGGTTCAAGGGGTGCAAACGGTGTAATCCTTATTACTACTAAGTCTGGCAAAAAAGGGAAAGGAATTGGAGTTGAAGTTAACTCTAATCTTTCTATGGATGTTCTTAACCTTTTTCCAACTTTTCAGAATAAATATGGAACCGGGTACGAAGGAACTAACCTGTATGGTAGCATGAAAGAAATTAATGGCCAGTTTTATGAAACAATGCCTACCTGGCATGGTGACAGCTGGGGACCACCTCTTGATGGAAGAAGGACTGTTGTAGATCCATTTGTTTATCCGGAAGATAAAAATACCCGTACATTGGTATTGCTTCCACAACCTGAAAATAATGTACACGATTTTTATAATGTTGGGATTACTAATACCAATAACGTTGCTTTAAGTGGTGGTGATGAAAAATCTTCAGCCAGGGTTTCTTTTGGTAATACCTCAATTAAAGGGATTACACCAAATCATGAAGTTAATAAGCAATCCATTAGTTTAAGGGCTACTACAAAAGTAACTGATTTTTTATCGTTCGATGGTAAAATCAATTACGTCCATACCAAAGGTAGTCAAAGGCCAACTCTAGGGTCGAATAGAGGAAATGTTGCCAATATTTTTTCAACAATGGGGCGTTATGTCCCACTGCCTTTTTTAAAAGAGTATTATGAGACAACCGGTGAAAGGGGACGTTGGCCAGGTGTTGGAGATAACCCTTATTACGTAGTTAACGAATTAAGGAATGATGACTATCGCGACCGTTTTCTTGGTTATGTGTCTGCGAACTTAAAAATAACTGATTGGTTAAGCCTAATGGGCAGGGTTGGAGCAGATATTTATACTGAATATCAGGAACGCAAGTATCCTGTAGGTTCACGTTATCCCAATGCTAAAGGGCGTATAACAACTTCAATGAGGCATTTGAAAGATATAAATGCAGACGTTTTATTAACTGCATCAAAAGAGGTTTCAAGTACAATAAGTTTATCCGGATCTCTTGGCGCCAATGTATTAAGTCAACGTAGAGATTATACATATATGGACGCACGTAATTTTAAAGCACCTGGAGTATACCATGTGACTAATGCACAGCAATACTTTCCTAGTAGTTCATTATGGGAAAAAGAAGTTCAATCGGTATATGGCATGGGCCAGGTAGCATATAAAAACTTCCTTTTTTTAGACATAACTGGACGTAACGACTGGTCCTCAACATTAGGGCTCAATAATCAATCATTCTTCTATCCATCAGTAGCCGGTAGTTTTGTATTTACCGATGCGATGGCAATTGATGAAAATATCATAAGTTTTGGAAAAGTCAGAGCTTCGTGGGCACAGGTAGGTAACGATTCTGACCCTTACTTAACAAAATCAGGCTATACTTCTTATACCACTGCATACGATGGACAGAGTCTGGCAGCCAAAAATGGGCAGTTACCTCTCTTTGATTTAAAGAATGAATTGACTGAATCATGGGAAATCGGTGCCGACTTGCGCTTCTTTAAAAGCAGGTTAACTTTGGATGCTACTTATTATAACAGTAAAACAACGAATCAGATTTTACCCACCACTATTTCGAACGCCAGTGGATACAGCAGTGTTGTAATTAATGCTGGTGAAATACAAAATAAGGGTGTTGAAATAGTGCTGAATGCTAGTCCGGTAAAAACAGGAAGTGGTTTCAGTTGGGATGTAAGTGCAAACTTTGCTAAGAATCATTCGAAAGTAATTTCGCTCGCCCCTGGTGTTGAAACATACAAAATTGCTGACAACTATCCAAATGATATTGAAGCAAGACCAGGTGAAGCATTTGGTAATATTATTGGGTATGCTACCAGAAAGGCTCCTGACGGGCAATTAATTGTTAGTGCGGGTGGTGCGTATGAAAGGGAAGCTAAGACATCGATTTTAGGTAACATTACACCTGATTGGATTGGGGGTTTAAATAACGCTATTTCTTACAAAGGAATGTCATTGAGTTTCTTGCTTGACTTTGTACAGGGTGGCGAACTTTCATCTTCAACAAAATACCAGATGACTGCAAAAGGAACTGGTAAATTCACAGAAGAAGGACGTCGCCCTCAGGATATGGATGATGCCGGAAACCAATTGCCATATGTTGGAGTATTAGACGGAGTTGTTGAGGTATTTCAGACCAATACTGCTGGAGAATTTGTGTTAGATGACAAAAAGAATAAAATATTAGAAGGTTACGAGACAAACACCAAAGCTGTTGACGGCCAAACTTACTGGGCCAACAGGGCATGGGGTGGACCTACTGACTGGTTTGTGCTTGATGGTAGTTACATTATGCTCAGGGAAGTAATGTTAAGTTACCGGTTCCAGCCATCTTTATTGAGTAAAACTCCTTTTAACGGATTGACGCTTACATTAATTGGCAGAAACCTGTGGTACATTGAAGAACACATGCAAGACATGGGGATTTCTCCTGAATCTGCACCAAGTACGGATGCAGGATATGCTGGTATTGAATCGTTTGGTGTACCTACAACAAGGACTTACGGTTTAAATGTTAAACTTACTTTTTAGTTAGTATAATTCTAATATATAATATGAGAAATATGAAAACATATATAAAAATTCAATTAGTTTTTGTACTAGCACTTGGAATGATAATATTCAATGCTTGTACAGACGATTTCGAAAGAATGAATACAAGGAATAGCCTTGTAACAGAAGACCTTATAAATGTGGATCTGATGTTTACAAGAGTTCAGGTTTATGCTATTCATAGAGATGCACCCAATGGAATGGGAGGTGGTAATGAAGCTTTTGTCGGTATGACTAACCGTGGTGATAGCAGGCCTTTTACTGTTGGTGATGCTCCGGGTGAATGGAACAGTTTGTATGGAAATTATGCCCGGAACCTTGCAGACATTATCAATATTTGCAATAAACGAAATTTGAAAAATGGGGATAATAAACTGGATAACAAAATTGCTATGGCAAGGATTATGAAAGCATGGGCTTTTGCAAGAGTAACAGAAGTTTATGGAGACATTCCGTACTCTGAAGCTTGCCTTCCGGTAGAAGAAGCTATTCTGCAACCTAAGTACGATACACAGAAAAGTATTTATGAGGATATATTTAAGGAATTAAAAGAGGCTGCTGCTCAGTTAAACGCGAGCAATGAAAGTTATGGTTCGGCTGATCTTATTTATGGTGGAGATGTAACCAAGTGGAAAAAACTGGCCAATTCATTAAGGCTTCGTTATGCTCTTCGTGTTCGTTATGCCGATGCTGAAATGGCTAAATCAAATATGAGCGACCTTTCGGAAGCTGATTTGATTACCTCGCTTGATGATGACGCTTTTATTATGACTGATGATTCTGATCAGGAGTGGAGAAATAGGAATTATGTAGGGTTGATAAATAGTAATGGCAATATAGGAGGAGCCAATGTTGGTAAAGTATTGATGGATATTTTAATTGGTAACGGTACAAATTTTAATCCTATTGATCCACGTGCAGCAATTGTGGCAGATACATCTTGGGCAAAGTGGCCAGGGACACCAGGATACGAGCAGTACTCATCATTTGGATACAGGGGGGCGCCTCTTTTAGGTGGCACTGTAGTTCCTGTTGAAATGAAATATCCCTGGGGGGGAGGATCTGTTTCCAAGTTTAGTGCTGTCTGGTATGCGTCTGTCATCGAAAGGCCAATGTTAAGAAGTTCCGAAGTATATTTTGCTTTAGCTGAAGCAGCATTGTTTGGATTGAAAACGGGTGATGCTGATGCTTTATACAAAAAAGGGATGGATCAGGCAATTGCTTGGGCGCAACGGTTATATGCAAACAGTCAGCCTCAAATGGTTGATTACCTGAAACTTTATTACACAGATGCATACCCGGATTGGGATAAAACATGGGAAGCAGCTTATTTTGCAGACAAAGAAATAACTCAGGCAGAAATTGATGCATTAAAAGCTGACGCTGTCTATACGCTTTCAGGAACTGATGAAGAGAAGCATGAAATGATTATGAATCAGAAACTGGTTGCTCTTTACCCCGATGGGGATGAGGGTTGGACTGAATGGCGCAGAACTGGTTATCCTAGAGTTCTTATTGGTACTGATTTATCATTGGAAGGCGATGGGCCCATACCGAGAAGGATGCCGTGGCCACAAAATGAACAAAGTGTAAACGGTGTTAATTATGAAGCGGCATTGAAAGCTTTTGGTGGTGTTGACGACCGTCATACAAGAACATGGTTTGATGCTAATCCGGCTGCTCCGCATAAACATCCCGGAACGGTTCCAACACAGCCCTTACCTTATGTGCAATAAAATTTAAACTTTCATAGGTTTAGTTTAGTTATAGATTTAGAATAGCTCATAGGGGTATCTGCCCCTATGGGCTTATTTTCTTTAAAATATTTATTTTTAGATTTAAAACGGTCAGGTTATTTCATTACAATCCCTAAAATGAAAAATAAAATGTTCTTATTTAAATTAATCTGTTTTATTGCTATTATTTTTACCTGTAATTTTACAACTGCTCAAGATGCCTGTAAAGTTTTGATGCCTTCGATAAGTGGTTCATATAAAGGTGGATGTAAGAAAAATTTAGCCCATGGTAAAGGCGAAGCCAAAGGAACAGATACATATACAGGAAAATTCATTAGAGGATTACCAGATGGGAAAGGCACCTATACATGGGCAAATGGTACTGAATATATTGGTGAATGGTCAAGCGGTAATAGAGAAGGTAAGGGAACAATGATTTACCATTTGGCAAAAGGAGATTCGATTATTAACGGTTATTGGAAAAATAATAAATACAATGGAGAGAAATTTATTCCTCCTTATAAGGTTAACAGGAAATCGAATGTACTGCGCAGTTCAATTAAAAAAACCGGGAGAGAAATCAAAGGTGTTAGGATATCAATACTGAAAGGGGGAATGAGAAATCCTTATGTTTCAGACATGGTTCTTACCAAATCTAGCGGAGAAGAGGATTATTCAGGTGGGAAACTTGGTATTCAAAATCCCCAGTTTCCATTATCGGTTAAATTGAATTACACAACTAAAAATCAGGTTGGCACTACAAGTATCGAAGTAGTTTTTGAATTTACGATTTACGATCCTGGACTTTGGAATGTGATTATTTCAAATTAGTAACGACAAAAAAAATGTAGAATTTCCTTTTTTGGAACTAATCAAGTGCTTAATTAGAAGTAGAAAATGCAAGATGCTTAAAGTGTATTTTTTCTGAAATATTGTGTCTTCCCATAATGTGACTTAACTTGCCAAAGATAGAAAGGCAAATTTGAACCGTATCAGGAGATAATCTATAAAAGTAAAAAATGAAATATTTTTTTATTATGCTACTTTTTGCCACGCTAATAAGCTTTCCTTTTTGTCAGCTTAGTTTTGGTTCCCGGCAAGTTCTCATGGAAAAATTAGATTTTGAAATTGACCCGCGGCAAACGGCAGACTCCATTGCAAAAGCTTTCGGCGAACTTACTATTGACGTTTCCCCCGAAAAACTTTATACATTGTATAATCGGTTTTGTTTAACGCATTACGGGGCAGAAATTGACCCGCTTGTTTATGGTACATTTGGAGACCAGTTAATAGAAAAAAAGAGTAGCAATTGGGAATATATATCTGAGAAATCAGCTTCAATCGCCTGGAAAACCAATCTTCCTGCCAAATCATATATTCAATATGGTTTGACCACTTCTTATGGTCGTCAAACAGATGTTTCTGAACGTTTCTTTTATGTTCATTTGCATTATCTCAAAAATCTCGAGGCCAATTCACTCTATCATTACAAATGTATTTCGGTGGACGAACGTGGGAATAAAATGGAATCAGAAGACAGAACCTTCCAAAATGTAAATTTCCCGAATGCTATTCATATTTCCGGGGATTTGGGAGAGCCGCCTTACTTGTTGGATCTGCCCAATTCGGTTTATGTGGTTACCGAAGATATCATTGCTGACCATACTGCTTTCGAAATTAAGGCTAACAATATCACGCTTGATCTCGGAGGGCACACAATAGTTCACGGCAATCAACTGATCAATGATCTTGATCATGAATTACTGCAAAAATCCGGAGTAGGAATACGGCGGAAAGGCTCCTCTAAACAATCTGGGATAAGAATTTTCAATGGTACTCTAAAACAAGGTGTGGCTGAAAACAATACGAAGTATTATGCGGCGAAAAAAATGGTACATCCTGATGAAGCCCGAAAAAAAATCCTCAAAAAAAATATGAACCAGGGTTTGAGCAACATTGAATTCTCGTTTTGTGGCAATGTTGAAATTGCAGGTGTTACGGCAGAATACCGATGGAATCAAACCTGGGGGATGCGCTTCGAAAATGCTTATGGGAAATACAATATCCACCACAATATTTGTTTGGATAAAGGCACGCAGATGTTTAGCCGACATGGGGCTGGTGGCGCTCGTTCAATTGGCTTTATTGGCTTCGCCCAGAGAGATATAAATAGTGAAGACAACGAATTCGACATCCATCACAATCTGATTAAACGTACCCGGCAGAACGGGCTGAATGTTGCTCAACGGATTTATGAAAATGAAATCTATGTGGATAGTTGGGTTGTCAATTCATTTGCCATTTCTCCTTATGGGCAACGGGCACAAGTTTATGGGAATCAAATTTTTCTGACCGGATATTATGCTTGCGGCATTCTTTGGGCAACAAGAGATTTGAATGTCCATCACAATTTTATACACATGGAAAGCATCAGTACGATGATCAAACGCCCGTACAAAGGACGACGGTTGATTGAAGATTGGGGTGAGCAAGATGTTTTGGCAGGGTTGCGCCTGACGAATTACGATAAGGGCGGACAGCAACGAGAGAATCTTAGCTATTCAAACAATGTCATTTTCGGAAGATGCAGAGGGGACGTTGAAATGCGGGGCACAGAGTTTTTTTCCGACTATTCCATCCGGAACCTTGTTTGCCAAGGCAATATCATCAAAATAATAGCAGAAGATACTTTGGTCCGAAAAGCAGCTTGCGTAGATACGCAGGGTGCATACAACGATAGATCAAAGCACCTTCCAATTTATTATAAAAATTGCTCCCTGATCTCCAACAGGTGCAATGTTCGCTTTGGCGATGAATATGGCCAGGGAAGTAATCATCAGTTCATTAACTGCAAAATTATCAAGGTCGGCAATCATCCTGATTACCATACTTTTGAATTTGACGGGCACAGCTCGGTATTCAATCATGTTTTTCTCGATTGTGATTTTATGGGTGGAGCATCTTATGATGATGTCTATTGGACCAATACACAATCACTCAGCAATTATCGAATAAATTG
The DNA here is from genome assembly GCA_021648495.1 of Draconibacterium sp. Lineage (GTDB taxonomy): Bacteria > Bacteroidota > Bacteroidia > Bacteroidales > Prolixibacteraceae > Draconibacterium. The sequence continues at coordinate 7,998 of JAKIST010000035.1, read as the reverse complement.
GACATTGAATCTGGAGTCCAGCCCGGGAGCAAAAATTTGGATTATTGATAACAAGGGGCAGAAGACATTTTCAGGTGTGGTTAAAAAGGAGGGGCGGATTTCGGTACCTTTAACACAAAGTATAATTCGTCCTGTAGAATGGACTCCCGATGGTAAGGAGATCGAGGTGAATAGAAAGTTGAAGTTCCAGGAAGAAACCTTCAATCCTTATGTTATAGAGCTTGAGAAAGATGGAAAGAAGAAAACGCGGACAATAAACATGAATGAAGAAACAACATTAGAAATTAAGTTATAAACTATAAATTAATATATCATGAAAATTAAACGGTTGATGTTACCAGGAGTATTTTTTTCTATGCTTGTAATTTTATCATCTTGTACAGGCAAGAAAACACTCCGTTTTGAAGATTTTCCCAAAATTGATGCCCACGTGCATATCAATACCGATAATGTCGCAGTTATGGAAACAGCATTAGCCCTTAATTTTAAATTTCTAACTATAGCTGTTGGTTCTGGTAAGCAGGAAAATATCGATAAACAACTGAATTTTGCAAAAAAAATGCAGGATCTTTATCCGAACGAGTTGGCATACACAAGCACTTTTTCAATGGAAAATTTTGAAAAGCCCGGCTGGCAGGAAAATGTTATTGCCCGGTTGAAGAAAGATTTTGAGGGAGGTGCCATAGCCGTAAAAGTTTGGAAAGATATTGGCATGACATTCCGTGATAGCCTGGGGAATTTCATCATGATAGATGATCCCCGTTTTGACCCGATATTTGATTTTATTGCAGAAAATGGCAAAACACTCGTTGCACATATTGGCGAACCAAAAAATTGCTGGCTGCCATTAGATTCAATGACTGTAATCAACGACAAAAAATATTATGCAGAACATCCTCAATACCACATGTACCTGCATCCCGATTACCCATCGTACAAAAGGCAGATTGAAGCAAGAGACAACGTTTTGGAAAAACATCCGGATTTAACGTTGGTAGGCGCTCATCTTGGAAGCCTTGAATGGAATGTTACGGAGTTGGCAAAGCACCTCGACCGTTTTCCTAATTTTGCTGTTGATATGGCGGCAAGAGTTTGCCATTTTCAGGTGCAAGACAGACAGAAAGTAATTGATTTCATCAAAAAATATCAGGATAGGCTGTTGTATGCCACAGACCTTGTTGTCAATAATAACATGGATAATGAGAAAAGAATTGCCCGGTTGGAAGATGAGTGGCGATCGGATTGGAACTATTTTACAACGAACGATGAAATGAATTCCCCAAATGTTGAAGGATCATTTCAAGGGATTGGATTAAGTAAAGATGTTTTGAAGAAAATTTACCACGATAATGCCATAAAGTGGTATCCCGGAAGTTTTGAGCAGTAATGTTCAATAAAAGTAATTTGTTTTATATAGGTTTTATATAGAACTTTCAAGTTAAAATTCAACTTAAAAAACTTAAAATATTCAGTATTATGAAATTTTTAAAAATTCGAAACCTAAAGATTTTAAACAAGCCAATTTTGCCCTTTTTACTAATGTTTTTCCTATTTCAGTTTCTTAATTTAAAATCATATTCAACCGATTTGTTCGATTTAGGATTATATGTTATCCCCTATCCACAGCAAGTTATGTTAGGTGGCGATGATTTTATTTTTACTGATGATTTAACAGTAGTGCTTGATAAAGATGCTACTGAAGACGACAAGTTTACGGCTAACGAACTATTAAACGACCTTCAAAAAGAATGGGGAATCGTTGGTTCGATAACAAATAATGAAGGACAGAATTCAATCATCCTGGCACACAAAAATGTACCGGCGGGATTGAGTGAACAAGGATACGAGCTTGAAACCACAAAGAATCGTATAATTATAAAATCGACAAGTGGGGCTGGATTGTTTTATGGGACACAAACCCTACTGCAACTCATTAAAAAAGCAAGAGCCGGATTTATTGTTCCCGGATTATCAATAACAGATTGGCCCGATATTGAAAAACGAGCAGCACATTACGATACAAAACACCATCAGGATAAAGCAGCTTATGTAAAAAGTTTCATCAAAGACCTGGCAAGGTTTAAAATCAATCAACTGGTTTGGGAATGGGAAGATAAATTAGCTTACAAAAGCCATCCTGAAATTGGGGCTCCCGGTGCTTTTACAATTAAAGAAATGCAGGAGTTTACTCGTTATGCAAAGAAATATCATATTGAGCTTGTTCCGCTTGTTCAAGGGCTGGGGCATGTAAGTTTTATTCTAAAATGGCCGCAACACAAACATTTGAGAGAAGTTGAAGATTCGAACTGGGAGTTTTGCCCATTAAAAGAAGGCACCTACGATTTGCTTTTTGATCTCTGGGATGAAGCGATTAAAGCAACTCCCGGGTCTGAATATATTCATATCGGTTCGGACGAAACATACGAATTGGCAGAATGTGAGGAATGTAAAGCCAAGGCCGAAGAAATTGGAAAAAGTGGGGTTTACCAATTGTTTGTAAATAAAGCTGCCGAGCACTTGCAGAAATTGGGCAGAAAAGTAATGGTATGGGAAAGACCCATGGGATGGGAGATGGGCCAGTCTCCTGTAAAAGGTATTAAGCCCACTCCTGGTTTGGTTTTAACTGAAAGTTACGGTTACGAAACCCCTGACTTTTATTACGCGCGTAAAGCTAAGGAGTTACATTATGAGTTATATGTTTATGACCCAAATCCTCATGTTGTCCCCCTTTTTGTACCTTACCTTTTTACAAAAAATAGAAATAATGTTGAGGATAAAGGTAGTCTTGAAAAATCATATAAATTATTGAGTTCGGCTTCTTTGTCCGGAATATTTGACGGAATGATCAATACATCGTGGGACGATGACGGCTTGCACAATCAAATGTGGATGATGAGCTTTGCTAATTCTGCTGAATATTCATGGTCTGGAAGTAAACCTACTTTATCTGAATTCCAGGAGGCGTATTATAAAAACTATTACGGCAATTCTGCAATAAATATGGACGAACTTTTTAATCTGTTGAATGATGGCTCCTTCTATTATTCATGGTCATTTGAAAGAAATGTATGGCACTATGGTGATGTCGGAAAAACACACTTGCCCGATCTCCCAAGAGGGGATGCAATTGAATATGACCCATTCTGGAACAAAGAGTATAAAGAAAGAGTAGCTCAATCAACCAGTATGCTGAAAAAAATGGATCGGGCCCTGCAAATTATTTATATAAACCAAAGGCTTGAAATAAAAAACAACTATGATTTTGAACTTTTTAAGACTGTTGCCGAATTGATTAAGCATACTTGCCTTACCTACCTCGACCTTTCAAAACTTGAATATGCAATCCGGGATGCGCATAAAATCCATTTTGTCAGTCATAAAGAGGCATTAAATAATTTAATTAAAGCACGGGGAATTATTGAACAAAGTTTGAAAAGAAGAGAAACAATCTATAACGATATTTTAAAAACATGGGGCGAAACCAGGTTGGAAAAAGGGATGTCAACAAAAAGCAAACAATATTTTTTCGAACAAGACCGGGCCAGGCATTTTGCCAACCGTACTCCTGATATGTCGTATTTAATTTACGATGAACAACTTTTGAATTTGGAGGGTTACCTCGGGCAATTAAATGAATATATCGATTTTTACAAAACGAGGTATTTAGATTAGTTTCTTGTAATCATGAAATTGCAGCAACAAAAATAAGATGAAAACGATAGTAGTACTTTTTATAATTTCGATGATTAGCACTCAATTATATGCTCAACTGGCAAATTCTTATCCAAATGATGTGGGGATAGAAAATGATCCAAATGTATTGTATGTAGAAAAATTTGAGGACGGGATAACAAACATCCTTAGCCGTTATGACGATATTAAAAATTCTACAGGTATGTTTTTAGATACTGATGTTCCTTCCGGAAGTTTAGGACAAAATTCAATTAAAATGACAAGTAAAACCGGTGGGGAAAATAATGGAGGTCATTTGTTTAGAAGTTTTACTCCGGGTTTTGAAGGTACGGTCTATCTTCGTTATTATGTAAAATATCCTTCTACATCTGAAGGATATTTTCATCACGAAAGTTTATGGTTTGGAGGATACAACCCTGCTACAAATTGGGGCAATCCTCGTGCAGGCACCTGTGGCTTAGGAAACAGCAGGCTGAGTATATCTTACGAACCTGTGTGGCAGAAAACAAGCCCAATAGGAATGGATACATATTTATATTGGGGGGACATGAGAAGCTGGGATGGTGGCAACTCCTGCTATGGAAATGTGATGATTGCGGAGGGCCGTACTGAATGGAAAGGTGCCCCGGCAGATGATAATCCAACGGTGGACTTTGACCAATGGATGTGCGTGGAAGTAATGATAAAACTGAACAACCCGGTAACTGCTTATAACGGAGAACTGAGGATATGGCAAAACGGTGTGGAGACAGGTTATTGGGGCCCCGGGTTTCCGAATGGTCATTGGGGCAATGACAAGTGGTACAATAACCCGGGAGATCCACCTTTTGAAGGTTTCCGCTGGAGGACAGATTCAAAGCTCAACATCAATTGGATTTGGCTTGAATTTTATCATGATAATCCCGATGCTCCTTCCAGTTATTTAAAGTTCGACCATGTAGTAATGGCAAAGGAATATATTGGTCCCATTTACGATGCAACAAATGATACCAATGTAAGGTAAAGGATCTGCCTCCAGTAGGATTTTTATTATTTTTTTAATATTCCAATACCTGCTTTTGAATTAGAGATCGAATAAAATGGTTCTTTAAATTCAGGGCCACCGGAAAATGGGTCTTTCCCCGGATCGAGGTGGGGATCTAAATCAACAAAATTGAATCCGCCAAGTCCGGCTGCAAAATGAACTGAACAACCCAGTCCCAGTTTGGTCTCTAACATACATCCAATCATAAGTCCAATATTTGCATTACGTGCTATTGTGGCGATGTCCAAAGCTTCAATAATTCCTGATTTCATGATCTTTATATTGATCAGGTCAGCACACCCGGTCCGTACTATCTCAATAGCATCAGCAGCAGTGAACACCGATTCATCGGCTGCTATCGGAATTGAGGTATTGTTTTTTACAAATTTCATTCCTTGCAGATCTTGCTTTACAACCGGTTGCTCGAAAAGTACCGGCCTAATGTTGTTCTTTTCCAATTCTTCGAGAAAATGAACCGCCTCGCAAGGAGAGTAGCCCTGATTGGCATCGATCATAATCCCACAATTCGGTGCACCATCTTTAATCGCCAGTATCCGGTCGATGTCTTCAATCAGGTTTTTACCAACTTTAGTTTTAATGGTATTGTACCCTCTCCTGCTTAGTTTGCCCGCATTTATTTTGGCAGTGGCAGGAGATACAATATCTATTGTGTAGTCGGTTTCAATTTTATTTTTAGCACCTCCCAGAAATTTGTATAGTGGAATGTCCAGCGATTTTGTATAGGCATCGAGAATAGCCATTTCAATGGCACAGCGGGCAGTTATTTGCGCCCAAAAAACACTTTTCAGGTGCGTGGATATCTGTCGGTATCCCGATACGTCTTTCCCTATCAAAAAATCTTTGCAACTGTTTAATGTTGCCAATACAGTTGCCTGGTTTTCCCCATTGATCGGTTCAAGTGGGGCGGCTTCTCCATAACCTTCAATCCCGCTTTCCAACACGATTGTGATTAACACGTTCTCGATATTGTATTTTGTTCCAATTGCTATCGTAAATGGTTCTTCCAGTGGAATATTGAGGGTGTTGATGCTAATTGTTTTAATCTTTGCTGGTTCCATGTTTATCTCTCCATTTTTTTAAAATATACAATAGTTTCTCAATTTGATCTTTTGTATGGCTCGCAGAAGCAGTAATTCTTACAATATATTGATCCATTTTTACCGGATAATTTATTGAAGGGACAATTATGCCATTCTCCTCAAAGTATCGCGATAAATCTTTTGCGTTGTGTTGTTCAGTAAAAAATATAGGAATAATAGGTGTAATATCATCAGTGGTTTTAAGCCCCAATCCCTTAACTCCTGTCCTTATAAAAATGGCATTCCCCTTTAATCTTTTACGCAGCTCGGGATGTTTTTTTATATATTTAGTTGAAAAGTTTCCTGCGGCAACAATAGGAGGAGGTAAAGCTGTTGATGCTCTATAAAATGTTGATTTCGAACGTATCATTTGAATTGTTTCTTTATCTGCTGAAATGAATCCGCCATACGCCCCCAGTGCTTTACTCATCGTTTCCGATTGATAAATGTTCCTTGCACCATCTAATTTAAAATGTTCGGGCGTGCCTCTTCCATTTTCACCAAGGACCCCGGTTGCATGGGCATCATCAACAATCAATATTGCATTGTATTTTTCGGCCAAAAAATAAATTTGATCGAGCGGGGCAATCTCACCTGTAAGTGCAAAAATACCATCGGTAATAATTAACTGGTGATGTTTTTTGTGTTTCTTCAATAAATCCTCAAGGTGATTTGTATTTCTATGATCATAAAAATTAACATGAGAGATATCTTTAGGAATACCGTCCAATATACTGGGATGTGCCATTGAATCAGCAAAAACAGACGAATAGCTGTCTTTAAGGGCATGAAGCAATAAACTGTTTCCCATATATCCGGAGGCAAAAACAATAGCATCACCACAATTTTTGAAATCAGAAAGGTTTTCTTCCAATTGAAGGTGTATATCTGAAGTTCCGGTAGTTTGCCTGGATGCCGAAAAATTGATTCCGTATTTTTCAATCGAGCGGGTAACATCTTTTACCATCTCAGGGTGGTTCGAAAGTCCGAGGTAGTTATTTCCTGCAAAATAGGAATACTGTTTATTCCTTAAGGAAATAAAATTGCCGACCCCACTCTTTAATGTTATCATATACAATTATGTTATGTTTTATCTAAACTGTTATGTTATGCTTTATCTAAACTGAATAGATTTTTAGATATTTAATTGTTAGCAAGATTATAAAACAGAAATTACTTACGAATGTAAGTAATTTATATGTACTTTGCTTGTTTTTATTGAAAGATGTTTTGCGATTTGCAGATGCGTAAGTATGTGAAAGAATAATTTTATTTATTTTAATTTTAATTTTAAAAAGTTATGGATATTTTATTAATTTATGCCATTTTTGTAAAATTAATATCGAAAAATTGCAATGTGGACATTTTTGTAATCAATTTAAAAAATCTTCGGGGCTTACCTCGGGGGTAATCATTTAAAAGCGTAAAATTAAAATCACATGGATCGAGCATTTAGTAAATCAACAGTTTACAGAAGAGCAAAAATTTTAGAGGAACTTGAATCAAAGGGACAGGTTTTAGTTCCTGAATTAAGCAAAATGTTTAAGATAAGTGAAGTCACTATCCGAAATGACCTGGCTCATCTTGAAAAGCAGAATATGTTGATCCGTGCCAGGGGAGGTGCGATAAAAATAAAGTTTTATTTGGGCGTTGGCGATTCATCTCTTTCAGATAAACAGTTGGAATTTCGGGAAGAGAAACAACTCATCTCCAAAGAAGCCATAAAACTTATTGAAGATGGTGATACAATTGCCATAGATTCCGGCACGACGACAACAGAAATAGCCAAAAATCTGGTGCAATTTAAAAATCTCACCATCATAACAAATGCCCTGAATATTGCGAGTATCCTTTCAGAATATGAAGGTTTTAACATTTTTATGCCAGGTGGGTCTTTACGCAAGAAATCATTATCGTTGGTAGGCGTATTGGCAGATGAAAACTTCGAGAAATTTTATTGCGATAAACTGTTCCTGGGGGCTGACGGATTCGATACAACCCATGGGTTATCAACCCCTAGTTCCGAAGAGGCCCACTTGAACCAGATAATGATAAAGATGGCAAAAAAAGTAATTGTTGTAGCTGATTCAAGAAAATTTGAAAGGAGACGTTTTGCTTTTATTGGACCGATATCGGATGTTGATGTCGTAATTAACGATTGGGGCATTAAGGACGAAAATA
>JAKIST010000034.1 GCA_021648495.1 Draconibacterium sp. | reverse complement strand
TGTAAAACCATCAGAGAAAGTGCTTTTAACTATGATGAAGGTTTTTGAGTTGATCGATCAGCTCGATCTTCCAAAAGGGTTGATAAACCTGGTGCACGGAGGAAAAGAGAGTGTTGACGCTTTGCTTGATCACCGGGATGTAAAAGCCATTAGTTTTGTGGGTTCTACTCCAATTGCCAAATATATTTATCAGCGTGGTGCGGCAAACGGCAAACGCGTTCAGGCGCAGGGAGGAGCTAAAAATCCGGTAATTGTTATGCCAGATGCCGACATTGAAATGACCGCCAAAATTATTGCCGACAGTGTTTATGGTTGTGCCGGGCAGCGGTGTTTGGCGGCTTCAAATATTATTACTGTTGGAGATAAAAATGGTGTAATTAAAGATGCTCTTGTTGAAGCGGCTAAAAATAAAACCACCGGATTTGGTTTGGATGAAGGAATTGAAATGGGACCGGTTATTACCCCGGGAAGCAAATCGCGTATCGAAAATATTATTGGTGAAGGTATTGCAGAAGGTGCCAACCTTTTACTCGATGGAAGAAATGTTTCGATTAGCGGATACGAAACCGGAAACTTTATAAAACCTACTATCCTCGAAAATGTAGCGTTGAATGGCGAAGTTGTTAAGACCGAAATTTTTGGCCCGGTAATGAGTTTGTTGCCCATGGATTCAATCGATCAGGCAATCGATTTTGTAAACGGAAACAGTTTTGGAAATATGGCTTGCCTGTTTACTTCGAGTGGATTGAATGCACGTACTTTCAGGAACAGGGCAAACGCCGGGAATATTGGGATTAATATCGGTGTTGCGGCACCAATGGCACAGTTCCCGTTTAGCGGATGGAACGACAGCTTTTTTGGCGATCTGCACGGGCAGGGAAGGCACGCAATTGAATTCTTCACCCAAACAAAAGTGGTAATTGAACGCTGGCCCAAAGAGTGGAGTAGAAAGTTCTGACTTTTAGAAAATTTCAATAACTGCGTTACGCTCGTTTTGAAATCAGTCGTTTACGAAAGTAAACTTCTTGAATTTCAAAATTTCACAAGCCTTGTTCTTGAAGCCTTCTAAAAAGTCAGATAAAGAATAAATAGTTTTTAAAAGAAGTTGAGAAGAGAGTTTATCCATAAAATGCGTGTTTGATTCAGAAAGTTTGAATTCAAGGCTTGCGAAGTCATAAAATAAAGGAGTTTACTTCTGTAAATGACTGTTTTTATGACGAGCGTAACGCAGAAGTCGGACTTTATGGACAAACACTAAATAGAATTGAGTTATGATACAAATAGCAAACGCCCCGTGTTCGTGGGGTGCTTTAGAATTTGAAATGGAAGGAAAATCGTTGGGTTTCGAACAGGTCCTTTCAGAAATGCTTGAAACAGGTTATGCCGGAACCGAGTTGGGAGATTGGGGTTTTATGCCTTCAAATCCTGAAAAATTAAGTAGTGTTCTTAATGATAAAAAACTTCAATTACTTGGAGCATTTGTCCCTGTGGCTTTAGCAAATGCGGAAGCGCACGACACCGGTGTTGAACTCGCTTTAAAGACAGCTGGGTTAATGTTCGATGCCGGGTACAAAGATGCTTTTATTGTTTTGGCCGATGAAAATGGCTCGGTTCCGGAACGCACAAAAAATGCCGGACGGATAATACCGGAAATGGGATTGACAGCAGATCAATGGCTAACGTTTGCCAAAGGGGCAGAAAAAATTGCCCAAGCTGTAAAAGATAAATATGGAATGTGCACCGTGTTTCATCATCATTGTGGGGGGTTTGTCGAAACTCCTGGCGAAGTGGATAAATTAATGGAACTCACCAATCCCGAACTTTTAGGATTGTGTTTGGATATGGGGCATTTTGCCTTTGGTGGTGGAAATCCCGTAAAAGCATTGAAAAAATACTACAAACGGATTTGGCATATTCACTTTAAAGACTTTGATCCAAAAGTTGGTCAGGAGGCAGTTGAAAACTGTTACGATTATTTTAAATCGGTTGAAAAGGGCGTTTTTTGTGAATTGGGAAAAGGGAATGTTGATTTTAAATCAATAGTAAATATTCTGAATAAAAATGGTTACGATGGCTGGATTGTGGTAGAACAGGATGTACTGCCCGGAATGGGCTCACCTAAAATATGTGCCGCCAACAACAGAAAATTTATCAGATCATTAGGATTATAGCCTTCGGTATTTAGTCCCAGGGTGAATATGAGATAGAGCAAAGATTCACCCAATAAATTGTCGAAAAAATCCCAAAGGGATTAAACAATAATAGCCGCGGGTGAAACCCGTGGTAAAAAAGTTAAGAAATAGAAAGAACCCCGTAAGGGTTTAACAAAACACAATTAATAATTAAAATGAGTTATAACCGAATAATATGAAAAAAATAAATGTTGCAGTAGCCGGGTTAGGAAGGATTGGAAAAATCCACCTTAAAAACTTATGTCGGAATTTTCCGGAGTTGGAAGTAGTTGCCGTAATGGATGTTTTAGATGAATCGAAAGCAATAGCTGACGAATTTAACATCCCTAATTTTACAAAGGATTTTGATGAACTTCTCGCATCCCCCGGATTGGATGTTGTTGTTATTTGCTCGCCCACCGACACACACGCCGATTATGTGGTAAAAGCGGCAAAAGCCGGCAAACAAATTTTCTGCGAAAAACCGCTAGATCTTTCTTTGGAGCGAGTAGTAGAAGTGTTGGAAATTGTTAAAGAATCGGGTGCGAAATTAATGCTTGGATTTAACCGTCGTTTCGATCCCGAATTCAAAAAAATAAAACAACTGGTTTTAAATGACGCGATTGGAGATCCACAAATCATTAAAATTACAAGTCGCGATCCCGGGCCACCCCCGGTTTCATATATAAAAGTTTCGGGTGGAATGTTCCTCGATATGACCATCCACGATTTTGATATGGCAAGGTACATTTCAGGGAAACAGGTAAAAGAGGTATTTGCAAAAGGTGCGGTTATGGTTGATCCGGAAATTAGAAAAGCGGGTGATATTGACACGGCAATTATTACCCTGACTTTTGAAGATAATACCATGGCAGTAATCGACAATTGCCGAAAAGCAGTTTACGGTTACGATCAGCGTCTTGAAGTATTTGGAAGTAAAGGGATGGCACAAGCTGAAAATAATTTCCCTAATAACCACAAACTTTATACCGAATCGGGTGTTTCGGGCGACCTGCCTTTGCATTTTTTTCTCGAAAGATACGATGCCTCTTACAATCAAGAGATGCGGGAATTTATTGACGCTTTGGTTTCCGGCAGTGAAATGCCCGTGAATGGAAACGATGGGTTACTTTCGATTGCAATTGGCCTGGCGGCTAAAAAATCGCTTGAAGAAAATCGCCCGGTAAAAATAGATGAGATATTGAATTAGTGTCATGCCAAGTATAAAACTTCAGTACGTCATGCTCCGCATAGCGATCCTCCATTGGAGTCTTCCATAGGAATCGCTTTGCGGCTATGGACCTATGGGAGAATTTATTTCAGCATCTCTATTTCAAATAACAGATTCCGAAACAAGTTCTCCCGAAGGGATCGCTTTGCGGGGAATGACGAATTCGAAATATGAATGTTAATTTGACAATTGTGGCATGTCAATCATCAAAAAACAGTTCAAATATTATGCTTGAAGGTATAGAAACAAGGAGAAACTCACTTTATAAATATGCATATTCACCAGTATAAAGGCTTTAATAAAATGAAATTCGTAATCACTATAATATTATTTTTTCTTTTTACGAACTGTACCCGACAAATCAGTTCTGATGGTTCATTTATTTCAAAATTTAAAAGTATTGATAAGAATCCGTCTATTATCTGTTTTAGTAACAGCAAGAAAATAAACAATAATGGTGGGCATATCCAGGGAGTCCAACTCATTCAAAGAAAAACGGGTAAATACGCCATTTTAACAGGAAGTTCAGACGCTTATTCCTATTATTCAGTTGTAAAGTTAGGAGGAGAGAATAAAGTGGTTTCTGTGAATCAGTTAATGGATAAACCTTTCAAACATGCGGGTGGCTTCCAGATTTTTCAAAACTATTTGGCTGTTGGAATTGAAGATAATTCAGCAAAAGACAAATCAAAGGTTTGTATTTATGATATTTCAGATCCTGAAAATCCGTCTGTTGTTCCAATTTCAGTAATCGAAAGAGCGGGCGAACCGATGCGGTCAACAGCAGGTTGCGTTGGAATTACAAAATATAAAAATAAAGCGTTGATTGCCGTGGGTGATTGGGATACAAAAAACATTGATTTTTATACCTGCAACTTTGATGAAATGGGGAAAAACTGTTTTGAAAAAATTTACTCAATTGATACCGAAAAACAGTTAAAAAAGGATTGGATTAATAAAGATTGGTTTTCCTATCAAAACATTAACCTGTTCTCAATCAACCAAAACAAGCTATTTTTATTTGGACTTGGGCAAAATAAAAAGAGCGAAAATATTGCAGATCTTTTCAGTTTGAATGAGGATGCAGGAAAATACAGCTTGATCAAATTGGCCTCGAAAACTTTTAATTGTACAAACAAAACAAGTTTTCAAGCTTCGGCAGGAGTAGAGTTAGACGATGACGGCGAAATGACAATTATTTCAAGTGGGTACAATATTGAAAATGGTTCGTATTTGAATTCCTTCGTTCATTGTAAATCTTCTCTAAAAGCAAACACTAAATAATTAAAGAGAGAAATTTAATCAAACAATTTCTATTGGTTCCGCCACGGGGATAGTCAACTTTATGAATTTTCTTTATTATAGCTTCTATTTCCCCGACATAGAAGGCGGAGCACTATTTTTGCCCGTTCCCCATTTTTTATTGGGTTCAGGCCCCATTTCAAAAATAAGTATTCCCCCGGCGGTAATCTCCTCCTGCGAAATCCAGGTCCTGTTCATTGGCTCACCGTTCAGCGTAGCCGACTGAATGTATTTGTTCTCTTTTGAATTATTAAGTGCCTTGATTGTAAACGTTTTATTATCCTTGACACTGATTTTTACCTCTCCAAACAGTGGGCTTCCGATGGCGTAAGAAGTGCTGCCCGGTGTTACCGGATAAAATCCCATGGCACTCAAAACGTACCATGATGACAGCGATCCCATATCTTCGTTCCCACAAATTCCACCTGGACCGATCCGGTAAAGCTCTTCGGTAACTTGTCGCGCCCTTTGTTGTGTTTTCCATGGCTCACCGGCATAGTCGTATAAATATGCAACGTGGTGCGAGGGTTGGTTTCCCTGTACATATTGCCCGATTGTTCCCACAACTCCAACATATTTTGGAGGTGTAATAATTGGGCTCATTTCAAAAAAGGTATCTAATTTTTTGGTGAATGCTTTTGTGCCGCCAAATAAGTTAATCAGTCCTTGTACATCGTGCTGAACCGACCAGATGTATTGCCATGCATTCGATTCCGTGTAATGTCGGTTTGGGCGACGGCCCACCAAAAGAGGATCGAAATATTTATAATACGAATGTTCCCCATTTTTTACAATTTCCTGATCTCTGCCGTTCAAAGCTTCCAACCACGAACCATCCTGCTTTTTTGGGCGCATAAATTGAGTTTTGGGATCCCAAAGATTTTTGTAATTGTGAGCCCTTTTTATAAATAATTCGTAATCACCATTTTTCCCGAGTTCCTTTGCCAATTGTGCGATGCACCAATCGTCGTATGCCAATTCCAATGTATTGGGAACAGCTTCTGTAACTTTGTCAACCGGGGTGTAACCCAATTTTTTGTAATAATCAAGCCCCGACCTTCCCGCATATTCCGGAACCGGGGGCGAAGGATTTTCCAACGCTTTTTTGCGCATGGCGTTGTAGAGAAAATCGACATCGAAATCGCGGTAACCTTTCATGTAGGCATCAACAATAATGGGTATCAGGTGGTCGCCAACCATCGATTCGCCAAAAACATTTAAAAAATGCTGGGCAGGGAGCCAGCCATAATTTTTTGTTTTGGCAACAATCGATTTTATAAAGTCGTTTACATGGTCGGGGGCTATTAATGTTAACAAAGGATGTTGCGAGCGGTAGGTGTCCCAGCACGAAAACGAACCGTAAAAATCGTAGCCTTTTGCCACGTGTATTTTATGGTCGGAACCAAAATATTTCCCATCTACATCCTCCGAAATATATTGTGCAAGCAGCGAGTGGTATATTGCAGTATTAAAAATCTCTCTCTGATCTTCGCTTGCTCCATCAATTTTAATTCTCGACAATTCCTTGTTCCATATTTCGCGTGCATTGTTTCTTACCTTATCAAAATCCCAATCAGGAATTTCAGTGTGCAGATTTTTTCTGGCGCCTTCAACACTGGTATATGAAATTCCTACTTTTACAAGTATTTGCTCGTTTTTTGAAGTTCTAAAATTTACAAATGCCCCAATTTTATTTCCAGCCTCGGCATTTTTGTACGGAAATATGCTACCTCCCGATTCGGGCGTAACGTACGAAGCATCGAAAGTTCCGTAGTATGCAAAGGGTTTGCTGAATTCTGCAACGAAATAGACATTTCCCAGACCGGCACTTTTCGAACCTTCAATTCTGTTGTTATCAATAATTTTTAATTCTGAATTTTCACCCGACGACATATTGCCAATTTGGTGGCCAAGGTCGAGGATTATCCTTGCATTGTTAGCTTTTGGAAAAGTATATCGGTGAAAACCCGCCCTTTTTGTAGAAGTCAACTCTACGTTTACACCGTAATCTTTTAGTAACACAGAATAATAACCCGGCGATGCCGATTCGTGTGCATGATCGAACCTCGATCGATATCCTTCATCTGGATTTTTGAGTGACCCGGGAACGATTTGAAGTTTGTCGCCAACGGTTGGCATCAACAAAACTTCGCCGCCGTTAACCATTCCAACGCCGCTCCAGTGCGTGTGGCTAAACCCCATAATCGAACTTTCGGAATAAATATAACCGGCACAATAAGTCCAGCCTTTTGTGCCAATATCAGGGCTCAGATGAACCATTGCAAAAGGCAGCGAAGCTCCCGGGAAAGTGTGCCCAAAAAAATCGGTGCCAATAAATGGGTTTACGTAATCAACCGGATCTCTTTTTTCTGCGGAAAAAATGTTTGTAACACCTAAAATACAAAGGAAAGAAAGAAACAAAAATCGGTATAATGAGTATTTCATGATATCGTTTATTAAGTTTATAACAGTTTTATAAATTGTTGAACATATAAGAATTTTAACCTATTTGGCTAAATTATATTTTAAATATTAAATAGAAGGTTAAAAGATAATGTAAGATGAGTAAAATAACAGAAGTTTTTTTCGAGTTGTATTCATTTCTTTGTTCATTCCATTAGAGAAGTTTGAAAATAAGTTCAAACAAAATTACAATATATATCATGAAACGGGCAAAAGTACTTAGGGATTATTACGAAATAAGTTGGACAAAGCTGGCGATGTTATTTTGTGCGATAACAAGGCAAAAAACGTAGTCATAGCCAAAGCTATAGCGAGGATTTTTAACGCAGTTAGCGTGCAAAAGAACAAGCCAGAATGGTCATGTTATTTCGTAACAATGCCTTAACTCATTTGGAAATTCATCTTTCAGCGAGTTATTGTATTGCGATCCCTTCGTAGCGTCGAATATTTTTAAAAATATTAAATTTTAATTAGATGAAAAGAGTAAATCCAATAATGAAAACTGCATGGCTATTTCTAATGAGTTTATTTCTGTTTTCGGCGTGTAACAAATCAGACAAGCCACCAACATCGCGTAGCGAGGTTATCTCCGCAAATTGGAAAATGCAAGCCTTCGACAAATTAGTTGGTGTAGATGAAAAAGCAATTTCTGAAAATGGTTTTAATACCGGCGAATGGTTTGATGCAATTGTGCCGGGAACAGTTCTCGGAAGTATGGCGACAACCGGGGTTATCAAAGATCCCTACTTTGGGATTAATATGCAGGATGTGGATTATGAGCAATTTAAACAACCCTGGTGGTTTCGAACTACTTTTAACCTTTCGAAAGATGATATAAATAAAATAATATCGCTGCGTTTTAACGGGATTAATTACCGTGCCGATTTGTGGGTGAATGGCAAAAGAGTGGTCGGAAAAGATTCCTTTGCCGGTACTTACAAAATGTTCACTTTCAATATTAGCGACTATGTTGTAGCAGGCGAAAATACAATGGCCTTGAAAATATGGCAACATGCCGATGGCGAATTTTCAATAGGTTTTGTTGATTGGAACCCGCTGCCACGCGACCGGAATATGGGAATTTTCCGTGATGTTATTTTGGAAGTAAATGAAGGTGTTAAAATTAGGAGCCCGTTTGTATATTCAAAAGTGAACAAAAAAACGTTGAATGAAGCTGACCTTTTTATTCAGGCCGAATTAATTAACAGTTCAAACAAAACGGTTGATGGTATTTTGAAAGTAAATTATGAAGTTGGGGTAGTTGAGAAAGCGGTGAGTTTGAAAGCTGGCGAAACAATGAATGTTAAATTTTCTCCTGAAGATTTTCCTCAACTTTCAGTAAAAGATGTAGATCTCTGGTGGCCAAATGGAATGGGCAAAGCAAATTTGTACAACATAAAAGTTGATTTTATTGCCGGGAACAAAACACTTGATTCGGTTAAGAAAAAGTATGGTATCCGCGAAATCACGAGTTATTTGAACAAAGACAAAAATCGCACTTTTGAAGTAAATGGGAAATTTGTTTTGATAAAAGGCGGTGGCTGGACCGACGATTTGTTGCTTCAGGATACAAAAAAGTCGGTTGAAGCGCAATTAAAATATGTTCATCACATGAATATGAACAGCATTCGATGCGAAGGTTTCTGGGGGAAAGATGAAAACCTTTACAATTTGTGCGATGAATATGGAATTCTGGTAATGATTGGCTGGAACTGTCATTGGGAGTGGGAAGAATACCTTTTGAAACCTTGCCACGAAAAATATGGCGGCGCATTTTCTGAAGAAGATATCAACTTGTTGGCCGACATGTGGTTCGACCAAATGATGTGGCTGAGAAACCACCCCAGTATTTATGTTTGGATGTTGGGCAGCGATAAACTTCCTGCACCCGAGTTGGAACGCAAATACATAAAACTATTTAACGAATACGATCCTTCGCGACCATACGTAACTTCTGCCGGTGGTGCCGGAACAGAGGATAATAATATTGTAGCCGAGGTTCCGCTGGTAAGCGAAATTAGTGGACCTACCGGAATGAAAATGTTAGGACCTTACGCCTACACACCTCCTTATTATTGGTTTACCGATACCCTGTTAGGTGGTGGATATGGATTTAATACTGAAACTTGTCCGGGGCCAAGCATCCCACCGCTGGCATCGTTAAAGAGAATGTTGCCTGAAAAAAGTTTATGGCCAATCGACAAAAAATATTGGGAATACCACACAGGGCGAAATGAGTTTACAACACTCGACCGGTTTCGCAAAGCATTGAATGCCCGATATGGAAAATCATCAAGCATTGACGAGTTTGCTTTTAAATGCCAGGTAAGCAACTACGAATTGATGCGCCCCATGTTTGAAGCTTTTATTGCGGATAAACCAAAAAGTACAGGTTTAATTCAGTGGATGTTAAATTCTGCATGGCCCGAATTATACTGGCAATTATACGATACTTATCTTCAGCCAAATGGTTCTTTTTATGCGGTTAGAAAAGCGTGTACTCCGCTTCATGCCATTTACCGATATGGTTTCGATGATATTTTTATTGCCAACGAAGATTTGTCGGATGCCGAAAACATAACCGTGAAAATTAGGGTTTTCGATATCAATTCGAATGAAATTCTTTCAGACAAATGGAAAGGCAGCGTTAAAACAAATATCTCGAAATTGATTTACAAATTGCCGGAATTTAAAAATGTTACACCGGTATATTTCTTAAATTTGAGGGTGTTCGATAAAAACAATAAAGAAGTGGACAACAGCATTTACTGGTTATCAACTAAAAAAGATGAAATTGATTGGGAAGCCGCTAAAAAATTGCCCTGGCCATTTTATTCACCTTCAAAACAATATGCTGATTATACTGCTTTGGACGAACTTCCAAAAGTTAAGCTTGATATTGATTATCAGTATGAAACAGATGGAGGGAACGGAAAAGTAACACTAAAAGTAACGAACCCAGCTTCCGCAATTGTTTTCTTTACTTTTTTCGATTT
Source organism: Draconibacterium sp. (assembly GCA_021648495.1). GTDB lineage: Bacteria > Bacteroidota > Bacteroidia > Bacteroidales > Prolixibacteraceae > Draconibacterium. The sequence continues at coordinate 8,637 of JAKIST010000034.1, read as the reverse complement.
GATTGATTCGGTAAATAAGAAACCAATTTTGCCCATTTTTTGGAATGATAACTACATTACTCTTTTACCGGGCGAAGAACGGACTTACGAAGCCACATACAATTTGGAGAACGCTGAAGGGGGAAAACCAATTGTTCAGGTAAAAGCGTGGAATGTTGATTTGGTGACATTAAAATAATTGTTGATTATGAATAAATTAAGATATGCAGTTGGCATCGATCTGGGAGGAACGTTTGTGAAATATGCGCTTGTTTCGGAAGTTGGTGATATTTTGTTGGATGGAAAACTTCCCATCGGAGGAAGAGCATCTAAAGACGATACGCTGGAAGCCATTAAATCATCCATCCAAATGGTAATGGAAAAAGCAAAATACGAAGCCGTTGATGTTGTTGGAATTGGAATCGGTTCTCCCGGAATTGTTTGCGATGGGGTAGTAGTTGGAGGTGCTGACAATTTAATTGCTTGGGAAAACATAGATTTATTGTCAATCTTTTCAAAAGAGTTTAACTTACCTGTTTTGGCTGATAACGATGCCAATGTAATGGGACTCGGCGAAGTTGCTTTTGGTTCGGCAAAAGATAGTACCGATGTTATTTTTTTGACGGTAGGTACCGGTATCGGCGGAGCAATTGTTGCTGACGGAAAATTATATGGCGGCTATAAAAATCGCGGTGCTGAAATGGGGCATGTTACCATCGACCACAAAGGAATTGAATGTAATTGCGGTGGCCGTGGATGTTTGGAAGCTTACGCTTCTACCACTGCTTTAATTGAACAATATGCCAAATTAAGCGGTAAAGATGTTGAAGCAATTGACGGTCATTATATTGTTGAAAAATTTCATGAAGGCGAAAAAGAAGCTGTTCAATGTATGCAGGAACACACCGATTATTTGGGGCATGGAATCGCCGGGTTCATAAATACATTCGCACCACAGAAAGTTGTAATTGGCGGTGGAATTTCGGAAGCCGGACAGTTTTATATTGATCTGATTAAAAAATCGGCATTCAGTTACGTTATGCCCGATTGTGCAAAATATACCGATGTGGTTGGCGCAACTCTCGGTAACAATGCCGGTTGTTTGGGAGCCGCTTCACTAATTTTTAAAAATATAGATTAATCTAATATTATTATGAAAAGAAATTATTTCATCGTAGTTCTTATCTTTTTTATCTTTTTTGTTATTTCATTCTTGACCAATATTATTGGTCCATTGATTCCTGAAGTTATAAAAGGATTCAGCGTAAGCAAAGGAATGGCGGGGCTTTTGAATTTCTCCTTTTTTATTGCTTACGGAGTAATGTCAATTCCTGCCGGAATATTAACAGAAAAATACAAAGAGAAAAAAATGATAACCGGAGCTTTTCTTTTGGCAACGGTTGGTGCTTTTTTATTCTCGTTTTTCCCGGTTTTTTGGGTTTACCTCATATCTCTGTTTCTTATCGGAATGGGAATGGCAATTCTTCAGGTAGCCATTAATCCATTGTTGCGGGTTTCGGGTGGCGAAGAAAATTTTGCATTTACCTCGGTACTTGCACAGTTGTTTTTTGGCGGGGCTTCGTTTTTGAGTCCATTGATGTATTCGTATCTCGTAACCAATCTTTCAGAAGGAAATACTTCAAATATGCTTTTATCAACTTTAGATAAACTTGTTCCCGAAAATCTAAAATGGGTTTCTGTTTATTGGATTTTCGCCATTGTTGCAATTGTAATGGTGCTTGTTATTCTGCTTTCAAAACTTCCTAAGGTTGAACTAAAAGAAGATGAAAAAGTAGGTGGTTTAGGCACAATTAAAGAGCTGCTTAAAAACAAATATGTAATCCTCTTTTTCTTTGGAATTTTTGCCTATGTAGGAACAGAGCAGGGTGTTGCAAGTTGGATATCCCAGTTTTTGTCAGACTACCACGGAATGAATCCTGAGGTTGAGGGAGCAAATGCTATTTCGCAGTTTTGGCTGATGCTGACTATCGGATGTTTCCTCGGGCTGGGATTATTAAAATTAATGGACAGCAAATTGGTACTTAGGATATTTTCGTTAGCTGCAATGGTTTCTCTCGCCACTGCATTGTTATCGGGCAATGGAATGACTGCCTATTACGGATTTATCGCAGTTGGTTTTTTTGCCTCGGTAATGTGGTCGGTTATTTTCTCGCTGGCGTTAAATTCATTGAAAAATCATCATGGAGCTTTTTCCGGGATTTTATGCTCGGGTATCATCGGTGGGGCAATTGTTCCGTTAATTGTTGGAGTTCTGGGCGATGCAATTGGTTTAAGGGGGGGGATGATGTTTGTGTTCATTACCCTGAGTTACATTTTAAGTATCAGTTTCTGGGCAAAACCTTTAATTAAGAATAAAACCATTAATATGAAGGAAATTCTTAAAAAATATTTTAAAATTGAATTCAATCAATGATATAAATTAATCAACTAAAAAAATATAATCATGTCAAAGTTAGCATTACTTGGCGGAGCACCAATGCGCGATGCCAAAATAAATCCATGGCCACAGTGGCCGGTTTGGGACAAAAAAGAAGAGACAGCTTTATTGGAAGTTTTAAACAGTGGCGTTTGGTCGTACAACGGACCAAAGGAGATGGAATTCGATAAAGACTTTGCTAAATTTACCGGAGTTAAATACGCCATTTCAGCAGCCAACGGAACCGTAACTTTGCAAATGGCGTTGGAAGCTTGTGGCGTTGGCGTTGGCGATGAAGTTATTTTGCCGGGCCTCACTTGGCAGGCAACAGCGGCAACAATCATTGATGTGAATGCAACTCCAATTTTAGTCGATGTTTGCGAAGATACCTGGTGCATCGATCCAAAAGCAATTGAAGCTGCCATTACTCCACGTACAAAAGCAATTATGCCCGTTCATTTGTACGGAAGTTTTGCCGATATGGACGAGATTATGCGCATTGCCAAAAAACATAACCTTTATGTAATTGAAGATTGCGCACACAACCACGGAGGCGAATGGGATGGAAAAAAAGCCGGAAGTATTGGCGATGTAGGAAGTTTCAGTTTTCAATTGTCGAAAGGTTTAACCGCCGGCGAAGGTGGTATTGTTACCACCAATAATTTTGAACTTGCTGAACGTTTGGATGCACTTCGCAATTGTGGCCGGCGACCTGAAGGATTGAGTGAAGAAGTGGACAAAGGCGCAGGTTTGTATTCCGATGAAGGGAATTTTTATCAAGGGGGGAACTTCAGGATTACTGAATTTCAGGCGGCAATTTTGGTTGAAGCACTTAAAAGATTGCCGGAACAAAACGCAAACAGGGATGCAAATGGAATGTATTTAAATACGCTTTTTGCAGAAATTCCAGGAGTAACACAAATGCGTAGAGACGTGAAAGAAACCAAAGAAGCTTATTTCAATTTCGCTTTCCGGTATAATAAAGATGAATTTATAGGATTGCCGGTTGCAAAATTCAGGGAAGCACTTAGCGCAGAGATTGGAATTTCAGCAACTGCAAGTTACGAGCCGCTGAATAATTGCTCGTTGTACGTTCCACATACAAAACCTTCGAAACATAAATTGAGTGAAACTTACTGGAATGAAATTGATCCTGCCCGTTTCAATTTGCCGGTTTGCGATAAAGTTTATTACGAAGAATCGGTTTGTATCCACCACAAAGTACTGATGGGAACAAAAGCTGATATGGATATAGTAGCTGCTTCTATTCAAAAGATTTATGATAATGCTGAAGAACTGATGGTGTAGATGAGTAATGAGAAGCAGGTATCTAATGTCAAGTCAATCGTGCCACTTCAGGACGTCATGCTCCGCATGACGAACCTGGAAATAGAGGCTTGACTTGACATTATTCTTGAATCTAATTTAAAATATAAACAACATTCATAACATTAAATTTTGACATACTGAATAATGATAAATCGTGTCACCCCCTGTTCTCGCCTCAGACCGTCAAGCGGTCTTGCGGCTCAACTGTCCCCCTCATTTGAGGGGGACAGTTGAGGAAAGTGGAACGGCTCGACCGTGACACTTCCGAAACAGGGGGTAACGAAAAACAAAAATTTTAAAAAATGAAAAACATAAAAATAGCAATGGTAGGTGCAGGTTATATTGCAGATTACCATACACGCGGATTGCAATCAATACCGGGAGTTGAAGTTGCAGTTGTTGTTGCAAAAACCATTGAGGAAGCACAGAAATTTGCTGATAAATATGGCATTAAAGAAGTTACTGATGATGTGGCTACACTTTATGGACGCGATGATATTGATGCCGCTGTTATTGGAACACCAAATAAATTTCATGCTCCGTTTGCCATCAATTTTTTAAAAAATGGCAAAGATGTATTTTTAGAAAAACCAATGGCAATGAATGCCGAAGAAGGTTTGCTTGTTAAAGCAGCGTCTGATGCGAATAAGCAATTGGTAATGGTTGGCCACATGTGGCGTTTCGATACCGATGCAACTTATATTAAAGGTATTGTGGATTCGGGACAGATTGGTGAGATCAAAAAAACCAAAGGTTACGGAATCCATGAAAACTGGGGCCCTGCCGGATGGTTTTCGCAAAAAGAACTGGCGGGTGGCGGTGCTCTCGCCGATATGGGAGTTCATGCAATTGATACTGTACGGTTTATTCTCGGCGATCCAAAACCTACAAAAGTGTATGCGAAAATTGGCACTTACTATGGTGATTACGATGTGGATGATTCAGGAATTGTAATGATCTCGTGGGATAACGGAACCGAATCAATTATTGAAAGCGGATGGTGGCAACCACACATGGATGGTGCCGAAGCTGGGACAGGACTTTTCGGTACCAAAGGATATGCAAGCGTTTTTCCAACATTCATAAAAATGAAAGTGGGAGATGTGCCTACGAAAATAGAACCTAAACTTCCGATACGGACAGAACATTGCGAACAGCCAATGTACACACGCCAAATGGAGCACTTTGTTGATTGCATAAAAACAAGAAAACAACCTGTTCCAGGGTTGGTTGAAGGTCAGGTTATCCTGGATATTGTTGATGCTGCATACAAATCCTCGGAAACTGGGGAAGTTGTAAATATGTGATAAAACATACCGGGGGCAATTTAGAAATGAAATTGCCCTTTTTCCTTTTTATAAAAACGTAATTAATAAGAATATTCAAAATGAAAAAGTTACGATTTGTTTTAATCATCATTTCCCTTTTATATGGTAGTTGCATTTTTAATGTTCAGGCAACTGATTCAGTAAAACAAAAAGTTGAAATTCCTTCCCATTTTCGAAAAGCAAACAATGGCGATGTTTATGTAATTGCACACCGGGGCGCACACAACGGTATTCCTGAAAACTCGCTCGCGGCATACCAAAAAGCAATCGATTTGGGTTGCGATTTTGTTGAAATTGACGTTCGCACAACAAAAGACGGCAAATTTGTGAGTGTACACAATTCAACCATTGATTCTTATATTGAAGGCAAAACCGGGAGAGTGAGCACAATGACCCTTGCTGAATTGAGAGCTTTGGATATTGGGAGCAGGGTTGGACCACAATGGAAGGGCACACAAATTCCAACTTTCGAAGAAATATTGGAGTTGTGCCAAAATAATATCGGAATCTATTTAGATTTGAAAAATGCTCCCGTTCCGGAGTTGATGAAGATTTTGAAAAAATACAATATGGAAAAGGATGTAGTTTGGTACATTCCTGCTTCTTATATTTCGCAAATTAATGATGTTAATAAGGAATTTGCAAATTCATTTTTAATGCCCAATCCCGGACCTGCCCGAAATATTAGCAAAGTTTTGTCAGCGGTTAAAACCTGTGTTATTGCAAGCGATATGGGAGAATTAAGTAATCATTTCGTGGAAATGGCACATAAAAACAATGCAATGGTTTTTGTTGATGAGAAGAGTGGGACAGAAGCGGAATGGGAACAAATACTAAATTGGGAAACTGATGGAATTCAAACCAATCGTCCTGAAAAATTAATATCATTTCTAAAGAAAAGAGGAAAGTGAGCCTGCCCCGAAAAGTGATTTTTCGTTATTGCGGCCGCAAGGAACGAAGCGTGAAGCAATCTCAACATGTTTGCTATCAATGAAATGAGATTGCTTCGTGCCTGCCAATGACGTTCTTCTATATTTTCCGGAGTGGAATTAAATAAAATATCAATTAAATAATCAATAATGAAAATGAAAAAATTATTTACAGCGGGGTTGTTTTTTATAATGGTCTCTATTTTAATGCAAGCCTGTTCTGTTAATCAACAAACACAGTCGGAAAACGATAAGATTGATAATCTTATTTCTTCGATGACTTTGGAAGAGAAAATTGGAATGACAATTGGTGATGGGAGATATTTGATCAATTCTCAGAATGAAAAGATAGCAGATGTTTTTATTGCCAATAGAAATTCAAAAATGGTAATTCCTCGTCTAAACATAAAAACAACTGCACTTACCGACGGACCGTCGGGCATTAATAAAGGTCCGGCTCCGGAGGGGGCAACTGATTATACATACACAACTGCTTTTCCTACTTCAACATGTTTGGCCGCAAGTTGGAATACCGCATTGGTGGAAAATGTAGGAAAAGCTTTTGGAAATGAGTTGTTGGAATACGACTATGATCTGGTATTGATGCCTGCTCTTAATCTGCATCGAAACCCCAAGTGTGGTCGCAGTTTCGAATACTATTCTGAAGATCCTTTACTTTCCGGGAAGTTAGCTTCTTCAATGGTTAATGGTTTGCAGTTGAATGGAATAGGTGCTACATTAAAACATTTTGTAGCAAATAATCAGGAGTCGAACAGGAGAAAATATAATGCAGTTGTTAGCCAAAGAGCTTTGCGCGAGATTTATTTGCGTGGATTTGAAATCGCTGTAAAAGAGAGTCATCCGAAAGCAATAATGACTTCATACAATAGGTTAAATGGTTTTTATAATGCAGAAAATCCTGATTTATTACAAGATATTGTGCGTAAAGAATGGGGCTTCAACGGTTTGTTTATAACCGATTTTGATATGAATTACGGAGATGCTGTGGCACAGGTTCGGGCGGGTAATAATTTAATTATGAGTGGTAGTGAGAACGAGTTAAAGCAAATTACGGACGCACTAAAAAATAAAACCCTCGATGAAAGTACACTTGATAAAAATTTGGTTTACAATATGAAACTCAAATTAGGTTCACCGAGCATGACTGGATTTACACCATCTTTAAAACCGGATTTGGAAGCACACGCAAAAATCGCCAGAGAAGCAGCGGGCGAAGGAATGGTACTTCTTAAGAATGAAAATAACACACTTCCTTTTAAAGAGGAAAAAACGGTGGCTGTTTTTGGGAAAATAGCCTATTATTTAATTGCAGCAGGAACGGGTAGCGGAGGAATCCGAAGTAATAAATATGAAACATCGGTAAACGAAGGTCTTAAATCGGTAGGCTTTAATGTTTTGAAAGAGATGGAGAAATCATATACTGATTTTATTGAAAAAACAAAAAAGGAAAATTTAGTGCCACCCTATTTTGATAATCCTAAAATGCGCAAGGATAATGGAATAACAGACGATCAAGCTCCTCCACATTTCAAAAAAAGGTTGGTAGCGTTTAGTAAAGAACAAGCAGTGCCGAAAGTTGATATTAAAAAATATGAATCAAAATCGGATGTTGCAGTTATTACATTGGGAAGAAGTGGTGGTGAAAACTATGAAAACGGATATCTGCCAATAACTCAGATAGAACTTAATCTTGTGCGCGATGTTTGTAAAATATTTCATGCTGCCAGGAAAAAAGTTGTGGTAGTACTTAATGTTGGTGGTGTATGGGAAACAGCAAGTTGGCGAGACTATCCCGATGCAATTCTTTTGGCTTGGCAGCCCGGACAAGAGGGGGGAACTGTTGTCGCCGATATATTAAAAGGTGTAATAAATCCATCGGGAAAATTACCCGATTCTTTTCCTTTAAAGTATGAGGATGTACCTTCATCAAGTACTTTTCCGGGAATGCCTGTTGACGAACCTGTCAATTCATTCTACGAAGAAGGTATTTATGTGGGGTATCGTTATTACGACTCATTTGATGTACCAACTGCTTATGAGTTTGGTTACGGATTGTCATATACAACTTTCGACTACTCCGATTTGAAATTGAGCAGCACCAGCTTTTCATCAAAAATGCAGGTAACAATAACTGTGAAAAATACCGGAGATGTTGCAGGGAAAGAAGTGGTTCAACTTTATCTCGCAGCTCCTCAGTCAGAAATAGAAAAACCAGTGCAGGAATTGAAAGGATTTGCCAAAACAAAATTATTGAACCCCGGAGAGAGCCAGCAGCTTTCTTTTGAATTGGATAAACATTCTTTGGCTTCTTTCTGGAGCGGAATTAGTGCATGGGTGGCCGATAAAGGCGATTACGAAGTTAGAATTGGCGCATCATCGAAAGATATCCGCCTGAAAGAATCGTTTAATTTGTCCAATAATATTGTTGTAGAAAAAGTTCACAATGTATTATATCCAAATTTTATGATGAAAGAGTTGAGTCGTATTACTAAGGCTTTGTAAAATAATAAATGCTTCAAATTTAACGAAGTTTTTTTGGTTTTTAGCAACTTGATAAATTTGCGTATAGCCATGTTTATACAAAGATTTAGCAAAGAAGATAAAAAGCAAAAGA
>JAKIST010000033.1 GCA_021648495.1 Draconibacterium sp. | reverse complement strand
CTTAGGGCTTGCTCAAAAATAACTTCCGGTTTTTATGAACATCTTTTGCACACATACTTTGTTAAAAATACTCACCGTAACCCTGCTATGCTTGTGTTTTTTGCCGCGTCTGTGCACAAAATATTGTCCCTAAATTCCCGAACTTATTTCTGAGTAAGCCCATAGTAAGAAATACCTGGTTTTTTGAATTTGTATAAGCAGTCTTTTTTTTGCTTTCTGTGAGTGTGTGATTAAAAATTAAATCTTTATTCATGAAATTATATTTTGTAATTTTACAATCGTATATCAATGTTGTTTAATTTAGCTAATTGTTGTTGCAGTTCCCAAGGAAGTACCCTTCGACTTCGCTCAGTGTGCCAGTCAGCCTGAGCTTAGTCCCTCTGTCTGCAGACAGGGAAGACTTCTTTTTTAACCAAACGACATTGAGTCATACATATTGATTAATTTTTTTGTTCTCAAGTCTAAAATCTAATATACCGAAGTCTAAAAAATGAAACTCTTCACGACAAAACAAACGGCCAAACTCGATAAATTCACCATCGAAAACGAACCCATTGATGATATTGATTTAATGGAACGTGCAGCCATGCAAATTACAAACTGGTTGATCCATAAATTTTCAACAGAACAGAAAATATATGTATTTGCCGGTGCAGGGAATAATGGGGGAGATGCGCTTGCCGTTGCAAGGCAGTTGGCCAATTTGGATTATTTATGTGAAGTTTACTTGCTCGATCTTGGCAAGGAATTAAAAAGTTCGCCTGCAATAAACTGGCAGCGATTGGCAGGGCAAAACAAAGTTAAATGTTCAAAAATCAATAATATAAATGAGTTCCCAAAAATACAACCCGGCGATATTATTTTAGATGGAATGTTTGGTTCCGGTTTATCACGGCCTTTGGGAGGATTTGCGTCCGAAATTGTTCAAAGGATCAATATGCTTAAAGTTAGTCGCCACCCGACTCAAAACCGGGTGACGACTAACAATTATACGATTGTCGCCATCGATATTCCAAGTGGATTAATGGGCGAGGACAATTCTGTAAATATATTGGAAAATATTGTTCAGGCAGATTACACGCTTACCTTTCAATTTCCAAAAATCAGTTTTTTATTTGCTGAAAACGAAAAATATGTGGGGATTTGGGAAGTGCTGCCCATTGGTTTGCATCCCGATGGAATTGAACAAACTCTTTCTAAATTTTTTTTTATTGAAAAAGAAGATATTCGGAAACGAATTCCAACCCGGTCCCGTTTTTCGCACAAAGGAACATTTGGCCATGCACTGTTAATTGCAGGGAGTTTTGGAAAGATGGGGGCTGCTGTTTTGGCATCGAAAGCGTGTTTGCGAGCGGGTGTTGGTTTACTCACCTCGCATGTTCCGAAAATGGGATATTCCATTATTCAAACTGCTGTGCCAGAAGCAATGGCAAGTGTCGATCAGCACGATTCAATGTTTACTGAGTTTCCAAATTTAACTCCTTTCTCTGCCATTGGAATTGGCCCTGGCCTCGACCAAAAACAAAACTCCTGCCGTGCACTTTATTCACTTTTAGAACTTGCAAAAGTACCGCTTGTAGTGGATGCCGATGCGTTAAACATTCTTTCAGAAAACCGGGATTGGCTTGAAAAATTGCCTGAGAACTCTATTCTAACACCACACCCCGGCGAGTTTAAAAGGTTAGTTGGGGAATCAACAAATTCGTACGATCAAATTCAAAAACAAATCCAATTTTCGAAAGAATATAAAGTCGTTTTGGTTTTAAAAGGTGCTTTTACCTCTGTTTCAACTCCCGGAGGAAAATTATATTTTAACTCAAGCGGAAACCCGGGAATGGCGACTGGCGGCAGCGGTGACGTTTTAACCGGAATAATACTCGGTCTTTTAGCTCAAGGTTGGACTTCGGAAAATGCTGCTATTAGTGGTGTTTACCTACATGGAGCTGCCGGGGGTTTGGCAGTTGTCGAAAAATCGGAATACTCACTTATTGCCAGCGACCTAATCGAATTTATTGGCCGGGCATTTCTCACATTAAAAATAGATTCAACAAAATAATTTTAATATTTTTGAGTACTTAAATAAAAACGAAAAATAAAATGAGGTATTTAGCAATGATAATCGGGTTAATTCTGGTAATCCCTGTTTTTGGCCAGCGCAAAAAAAATGACGAACAAATTGTGGTTGCCCCAAAATATGTTGAGGGTATTACTTATGCATTGCCAAGAACGGGGTTGCGTGTGTATGTAAAGGCCACGAAAGAATCGTTTGAACCAGGGCCTTACGCTAATTATGCCGGGCAATTATTGGGTTTACGAAATGTAAAGACCCGCGCGGAATCGAAATGGTCGATTACGGAGGTGAGGTTTGTTTCGTTTTCGGAACCGGATCCCGAGCAGGTATATAAAACAAAGGGCGATGCTGCATCTTTGATAAGTTTAACTGCCAACGGGTGTATCTCGGGAATAAATGCAACGAGTACGAATGTGCAAGCGCTGACAGTAAAAACAAATAAATTGGTTCAGATACCGGATGAGTTGGATGATTTTTCGTTCGATAATTTTACCGATACCCCTTTTTATATTCCCGGCGATTCAACCAACGGTTTTCAGCCGGTGCGTGTTAGTGCCGACCAAAAAGCTGCGGAAGCTGCAAAACGGATTTTGGAGTCGCGTTTGAACCGTTACGATATTGTGGCCGGATTGATGGATGAATTTCATCCCGACGGTGAGGCATATAAAGTTAGCCTGGAACAATTAAAAGAGATCGAGAAAAATTATCTCAGTTTGTTCACGGGCAGGACTACTCGGAAACAAGATATATTTAGTTTCGATTATATTCCAAAAAAATCATCGGGGAAAGGTGAAGTTATTTTTCGTATTTCTGATGAAAATGGCATTGTTCCACCTTCCGACCTTTCCGGCAGGCCCGTGTTGGTTGAGTTTGACGTCGAGAAAAACCTGTCGGATAAATATGCCGAGTCTGCAAAAACCAAGAATCCTGCAGCAGGCAAAAGTGGGATATATTATCGAATGCCGGGAATTGCGACAGTAAAAATTATAAACGAATTAAATATTATTTCTTCTGCCCGGATTACCATCGCACAATTTGGGGTAGTTGCACCACTTCCGGAAGCTTTGCTTTCCAAAGGTTACGTTATTCGGTTTCATCCCGAAACAGGTGCGATTAAATCGGTATCTAAAAGATAATAAAACATTGGGCAGTTCGCTTAGCTACCCTTTTTTATCCAATCATTTATATAGCCTGTTATTTTTCTTACTTTTATAGGCTTGGTAAAAATCTAAATTAAATAGTGTTTGTCCATAAAGTCCGACTTCTGCGTTACGCTTGTCAGAAAAACAGTTATTTACAAGAGTAAACTCCTTTATTTTCTGACTTCGCAAGCCTTGAATTCGAACTTTTTATTCCAAACACTTTACTTTGTGGACAGACTCTAATTAGTGTTTGTCCATAAAGTCCGACTTCTGCGTTACGCTTGCCATAAAAACAGTTATTTACAAGAGTAAACTCCTTTATTTTCTGACTTCGCAAGCCTTGAATTCGAACTTTCTATTCCAAACACTTTACTTTGTGGACAGACTCTAATTAGTACCTGCAAGAAAACTCCACTTTTTCAAGTCTTTGATAAGAAAACGTCAAAGACAAGGCTTTCGAAGTTTTGAAAATCAAGGAGTTTGCTTTTGCAAATGACTGTTTTCAAAACGAGAGTAACGCAGTATTTGGCGTTTTCTTGCAAAGACTAATTAGTAGATAAATATCAGGGTGTTAAAATAATGGAATTTTAATAATCAGTTTAATAAGAAAACCCAGTTAGCAGCCGGGTTTTCTTATTGTTAGATAGTAAATGTTTTATCTGATACCGTGCATCATTCTTTTCAGCCAAGGTGATAGTACGAGCAAAATTACTGCAATAATTGCCGATTGAATAGCAATTAACCAAAATACCTGAATCTCAGTTCCCAAAACATCTTTAAGATGTAAAGAAATAGCTTTCATTTGAGATGCAACGAAGTTACCTGCGGCAAACGAGCCCATCCAGACACCCATCATGGTTGATACCAACTTTGGAGGCGAGAGCTTGGTAACCATCGACAATCCAATTGGCGATAAACATAATTCTCCAAAAGTATGAAGTAAAAATACAGCGCATAGCCACAATGGGCTTATCAACAGAACCTGATCGCCGGAAGTAGATTTGGAATATCCAATGGCCATGACAACAAATCCTAATGCCAGAAGTGCCATTCCCCAGGCAAACTTCATTGGAGTGTTAGGATTCAATTTTCGCTTATTTAGTTTGACCCACAATACACTGAAAATTGGTGCAAAAAGGACAATGTAAATTGCGTTAACACTTTGGAACCAGGAAGCTGGGATTTCCCAGTTACCGATTATCCGTTGGGTATTGTCGCGGGCAAAAATATTAAACGTTGTTCCTGCTTGTTCAAAACCACTCCAGAAAAAAATATTAAAAACAGCCAATACAAGGATAACACCTACACGTGACCATTCCGTTTTGCCTGATGTGCCACGAAAAATATTGGTGAACAAATATAAGGTTCCACCAATTGCAATTACATAAATAATGGTAGTACTTACTCCCGATGGTATAACACCCCATCCAATAATAATCCCAAAAATTAGTCCCACAATAGCAATCACATAAAGCAGAATGCTTAGCCAGTCTTTAATTATTAAACGAATACGTTCTGATTTTACTTTGGGTGGCATGCCGATTTGACCCAGTGTATGACTGCGAACCAAAAACCAGATAGTACCAATCAACATACCAATTCCTGCTGCAAGAAAACCATATTGCCAAGCCACTTGTTCCCCCAATTTTCCAGCAATCAATGGCGACAAAAAGGCACCTATATTGATTCCCATGTAAAAAATGGTGAACCCACCATCTTTGCGCGGGTCGTTGTTGTCGTACAACTCGCCTACCATGGTGGAGATATTTGGTTTAAAAAATCCATTTCCTAGAATAAGAATTCCTAAGCCTGCATAAAATAAAGTTTGGCGGATCTCCATATCAGCATCCACTCCGTGAAGCCAGGCACTAAAAGCCAATAAAAACTGTCCAATTGCCATGGTTACACCACCTATGTATATAGCTTTGCGTTGCCCCAATACTTTATCGGCTAAAATACCGCCGAGGATTGGCGTAACATACACCAATCCTGTGAATATACCGTAGATAGTAAATGCATCGAGTTCTGCCATTTCAAATCCACCGGAAGCAAAAGTTGATGTTAAAAAGAGCACTAAAAGTGCTCTCATTCCATAATAACTAAATCTTTCCCACATTTCGCTGGCAAACAGAGTCGATAGTGCAACCGGATGTCCAAAGAAGGCTTTGTTCTTGTCACTGCTCATAATTCCAAATCGTTTTATTTTTTAGAGAAGCAAAAGTATTAATTATATCGTAAGAATAACTTGAAACATATCAGCTTTTACCTTCGTTAACTGTATTTTCTTGCATCATTCAGAGAATTTCGTGAATCTTGGTCGGCAATAAATCATTTTTATATTATCGTAAATGTTATATGTATGAGAATAAAAAGGATAAACATGGATTAAAATTCAGTAAATTTGTTGAATTAGAAGGATTCATTGAAAATAATTGTTCAACAATACGATTTAAAAAATATAATATGACTATTAAAATAAAAAACCTGGAGCCAAAATTGGTGTGGAGTATTTTTGACCAGATGTTGCAAATTCCACGTCCTTCAAATCATGAAGATAAAATTCAGGATTGGGCGGTAAATTTTGGAGAAAGTTTGGGATTGGAAACCATAAAAGATGAAATTGGAAATGTAATAATCCGCAAACCTGCAAGCACCGGAATGGAAAATCGAAAAGGGGTTGTAATGCAGGGCCACTTAGATATGGTTCCGCAAAAAAACAGCGATAAAGTTCACGATTTTGTTACCGATCCAATTGAAGCTAAGGTTGACGGCGAGTGGGTTACGGCAAACGGAACTACCCTGGGTGCCGATAATGGGATTGGCGTTTCATCGGCACTCGCAGTCCTTGCTTCTAAAACAATTAAACACGGGCCTGTTGAAGTGTTGTTAACTGCTACTGAAGAAACCGGAATGGATGGTGCAATGGGACTAAAAGCCGGAGTTTTAAACGGAGATATTCTATTAAATACCGATACCGAAGATGAAGGATGTTTTAGTATTGGCTGTGCCGGTGGGATTGATGTAACTGCTACCTTTAAAAAGAAACTGACGAATAGGATACCTGACAAAACATCGGCTTTTAACCTGAAAGTATCTGGTTTGAGAGGTGGCCACTCAGGCGTTGATATTCATTTAGGCAGGGGGAATGCCAATAAAGTATTCTTCAGATTGTTAAAAGAGCTGAACAAAGAACTCGAAGTTAGCCTTGCCAATATCCAGGGCGGGAATCTTCGTAATGCAATTCCGCGCGAAGCTTTTGGATTGGTGGTGGTAAAATCTAAAAAGGTAGAAGCGTTTAAATTGTTGGTTGAAATTATTGCTGAACGGATAAAAGCCGAGTTGGTAAATGTTGAACCTAATCTAACTATTGAAGTTGAGACGGCTAAAATGCCAAAGAAAATAATGGTGAAATTGTTGCAGAAGGCACTCAACAATGCAGTTTGGGCTGCTCCCAACGATGTCGTCCGAATGAGCGATACCATGCCGGGTACTGTTGAAACATCGTCGAACCTGGCAATTGTAGAAACAAAGAAAAAAACTATTGAGGTAAGTTGTTTGGTCCGCAGTTTTTCTGAATCGGCAAAATTAGCATTGGCATCCAGGTTAGAGTCGGTTTTTAAACTGGCAGGAGCTTCGGTTGTTTTAGAAGGAAGTTATCCGGGTTGGCAGCCAAAAGTGGACTCGGAGATTCTTGAGGTAATGAAAAAATTGTACAAAAAACAGTTTAAAAATGAACCCGTATTACTGGCAATGCACGCAGGATTAGAATGTGGTATTTTGGGCTCAACTTATACAACATGGGATATGATTTCGTTTGGCCCAACCATAAAATTCCCACATTCGCCCGATGAAAAAGTAAACATTGCAACGGTTCAAAAATATTGGGATTTTTTGGTGAATGTATTGGAAAATATCCCGGCAAAATAGAGAGATGTAGTTTTTAACTGCATCGGTTTTAGTACGGACTTGGAAAGTCCGTGTCCCATATTTTCAGAACTTTCACCCGTTGACTTTCCGTCACCGGGTGAATAATTTAAACTGCGAATAATTTATTCACCGGGCGGGCTAAAAGCCAACCGGTGAAGGTGCAAAATGCCAAAGCTAATATTTTGGCATCATTTCAATTATTTCACCTTCAGTAGTTTGAAAATGCCCCATTAAGTTTGCCGTTAAACAAGAATGGACAGGGATAATTTCAACTAAATCGCCAAGCTCAAAATTTTTAAATTGGTTTTGCATAACCTTCAACGTGCCGTGTTCCTGCGAAAGTTTAGATACATAATTAAGTGGTTCCAATAGTTTATTTTCTCCGTTTTTAAGGATAATTATGCGGCCAAACATCTTTTTCCCGTTCACATTAATTATCGATTCTTTCGACAGGTGAACAGCACCTCCATAAATAACTATTTCATTTCGCGAAATATGTTTTGAAACCACAGGACAAACAAGTTTAACTGCAATATCATCGAAGCTGCAAACACCAAGGTTTTGCTGCATTAAATCGTAAAAAACAAAGTTGCCGGGGCGAATTTCATCCACGCCTTCAAAGGTGGTGCAAATGCTTGCCGAAGGTGTATCTCCCATACTTATTTCAACGTTGGGAAAATCTTTTTTGTATTTCTGTTTTAGTGCCTTTAGTTTTAACAAAGCATCGAAATGCCGGCTGAAAATTTCGTTGGTCGATTTTGCACTGTAAGTATGCCCTGTGTGTGTTAGAAATCCCTTAAATGTTATTTTTCTATTATTAGAAATCAGTTTAATTACAGAATTTATTATATCCGTTTTCGACGATAAAATACCGGTTCTATGATAACCTGTATCGATTTTCAGATAAACCCCAAGCGGGTGCAAAATTCTTTCCGCAAGAACTTTTGCTGCTTCTTTGTTTTCCACAAGAACATTAAGTTTAATGCTGGCCGCCAGACTATTAATGTTTTCAATTTCAAGAATATTAAGTGGAAATGCCAGAGTAATATCGTCCCATCCGTTTACTGCAAAATATTCTGCCATCCGAACCGAAGAAACGGTAATTGCATCCACGCCAAAGCGTTTAAACCACTCCCCAATTTTTGCCGATTGGTGCGTTTTGAAATGAGGCCTGAATCTCAATTTGTATTCCGCCGCTTTTTGCACCATATTTTCGATGTTCCGTAAACAAATCTCTTTATCAAGTATTAGTGTGGGACGAATAATTTCAGCCATGTTTTTTTGAATGCTATGTTTTTAATTTTTTTGTTAAAGCGTTTCGGGTTTCCATTAATTTTTTCGAGATACCTACCTTGTATAAATGGGGGCTGATAAAGCGTTTGTGTTCATCAGGGAATAATTTGGCTCTTTCTTCCAAATATTTATGAATTTCAAGTGGCGATTTTTTTTGCAATAGAATATTGCCATCTACTACTACTTTTTGCAAAAGAAATTCTATTTTTAGATTTTTAACCGAACTGTTTTTCCCGGGATGAATGGGGTGATAAATAATATCGACTTTATTCGGATTTTCATCTTCAAGAAGAATGGCATCACGATAAAATTTTCCATTCTCATCGAAATACCGAATTATTTTTTTATCTCCGGGAAGTGTAATTTTTTCAATATTTTCGGAGAATTTCATTTTGGGGAGGTCATTTATTTGGGTGAGTTTGTAAACCCCGTCTAATGCCGCATCGTTTTTGCCGGTTACCAGTTCTGTCCCAATTCCAAAAGCATCAATTTCTGCATGTTGATCGTTCAACAAACTTTTTATTACATATTCGTTTAACTGGTTCGATGCTATAATTTTTATATAGTTCAACCCTGCATCATCGAGCATTTTACGGACTTTTTTACTCAGGTAGGCCAAATCACCACTATCCAGTCTAATTGCTTTCAATTGCTGGCCTTTTGCTTCCATTTCGCGGGCAACGATTATTGTATTTGGAATTCCTGACTTTATGGTGTCGAAGGTATCAACAAGCAACGTAGTGTTTTCAGGATTACATTTTGCAAACGCCCTGAATGCCTCCAGCTCATTATCGAAACTTTGTATCCAGCTGTGTGCCTGGGTTCCGGAAACGGGGATGTCGAATAATTTCCCGGCAAGTACATTCGATGTAGATGCAGCACCACCAATACAGGCAGCACGGCTGGCGTGGAGCGAACCAAAACCCTGGGCGCGGCGCAAGCCAAAATCAGCAAAAATCTTTTTGCCCGAAACAAGCTTCACCCGAAATGCTTTTGTGGCGATTAGCGATTCAAAATTTAATATATTCAGTAGCAGGCTTTCAATTAACTGACATTCGATTATGTTTCCTTTTACCTGTAAAATTGGTTCGTTGGGAAAAACAATCTCTCCCTCTTGAACGCTTAAAATGGTCCCGGCAAATTGAAATTTGCTTAGATAATCAAGGAATTCTGGTTTTAAATTTTGTTGCTTTAAGTATTCAATGTCAGAAGAACTGTAAGTGAATTTCGACAGTAATTCTAAAAAATCATACAGGCCGGCAAAAACTGTAAACCCACCTTTGTACGGGTTGGTTCGGAAATAGTAATCGAAAGTAGTGATATCGTCTTTTTTCCCACCATAAAAATAACCCTGGGCCATTGTCAGTTCGTAAAAATCGGTGTAAAGTCCTAAGTGGCTTGTTATAATAGACATGTTTTATTTACTTGAAATTACAAGTGTTTAAAGTTAATTAAGAAAAGTATTATTTTAAAGAGATAAATCTATAAAAACAAAAAACCCACTTTAATTGAAAGTGGGTTTCTAATATTATTACCGTTTTATTTACTTTTCTTTCAAAAAAATGGTTTGTTTCCGGTTTGGACCAACCGATGCAATAGAAACCTGGATTTCCATTTCGTCTTCAATAAAACTGATATAATTGTTCAGCTCTTCAGGAAATTCGTTTTGACTTTTTATTCCTGTCAAATCCGTTTTCCATCCTGGGAGTTCAACATAAACAGGTTTTACGTCATCAGTTAATTCGAACGGGAAATGTTCAATCACTTCGCCGCCAATTTCGTAGCCTACACAAATTTTGATGGTTTCAAAATCATCCAAAACATCACCTTTCATCATTATTAGTTCGGTAACGCCATTCAGCATTACGGCGTATTTTAAGGCTACTAAATCGAGCCAGCCACAACGGCGTGGCCTGCCTGTTGTAGAGCCGTATTCGTTTCCTGCATCGCGCAATTTTATTCCGGTTTCATCAATTAATTCAGTTGGGAAAGGGCCCATTCCAACGCGAGTACAATACGCTTTGAAAATTCCGAAAACATTGCCTATTTTTTGTGGTGCTACACCAAGTCCGGTACAGGCACCTGCGCAAATTGTGTTAGAGCTGGTAACGAACGGATACGACCCAAAGTCGATGTCGAGCATTGTTCCTTGTGCACCCTCAGCGAGTACCGATTTCCCATCTTTCAGTGCTTGGTTGATCAGGTGCTCACTGTCCACAATTTGAAATGATTTAAGAACCTCGATTCCTTCGAACCAATCTTTCTCACAATCATTTAAAGTTTCTTCATAATCGAATTTGAAAAACTCGGTGAGCATGGTTTTGTGGTTTTCTATCCGGGAAGTGTATTTATCTTCGAAATTGTGCAAAAGATCGCCAACACGCAATCCATCGCGTCCAACTTTATCTTTGTAAGTGGGGCCAATTCCTTTTAATGTAGAGCCTATTTTTGTTTTGCCTTTTTTCTGTTCCGAGGCAGCATCGAGAAGCCGGTGCGTGGGCAGTATTAAGTGAGCTTTTTTCGAAATGTAGAGCTTGCTCGAAATATCGACCCCAATTTTTTTTAACGACTCAATTTCTTTTTTGAATATAATTGGATCGATTACCACGCCATTTCCAATAATATTAGTCTTGTTCTCGCGAAAAATACCGGATGGAATGGTATGAAGGACATGTTTTATGTTGTTGATTTCCAAAGTATGCCCTGCATTTGGACCTCCCTGAAAACGCGTGATAACGTCGTATTTCGGTGTCAGGACATCTACTATTTTCCCCTTTCCTTCATCGCCCCATTGCAGGCCTAATAATACATCTACCTTCATTAGTATTTGATTTTTGGTTTTTCAAACGAAATCGTAAAAAACCGATCTGTTCAGATGAATTTTTCACCGCTTTCTAATAAGCGGTCAAAAGTACAAATAATTTTTGTTTGCAGGCATAAAAAAATCCTCGTGAAAAAGAGGATTTTATGATCTATTAAGATGGTATAAACGATTTATTTTTTGGTGCTCTCTCCATAAATATACAATGTATGGTGGGAGAGTTTAAAATTATTTTTGTTACATGCATCTTCAATTATTTCCCGAATGCGCTGGTCGTAAAATTCGACTACACTTCCATTCGAGGTGTCAATCATGTGGTCGTGCTGCAGCGTTGCAAATGCTTTTTCGAATTGAGCGATGTTTTTACCAAACTGATGTTTTACAACCAACTTACAATCTAAAAGTAAATCGATGGTGTTATAAAGAGTGGCACGGCTCACCCGGTAGTTGTTGTTTTTCATTGAAATGTACAACGATTCAATGTCGAAATGACCGTCGCGACAATAAATTTCATCTAAGATGGCAAACCGTTCTGGAGTTTTTCTGTGCCCGTTATTTTCCAAATATTCGGCAAACATCTTTCTCACCGTTTCTCTGGTTTTGTGACTATTCATAATTAAACCAATTTTAAATAGGCCTCAAAAATAGAATTTTTTTTTGACATTCTTTAGAATGATTCAAAATTAATCGTTAAGGTTTTCAACGCGTGAAATGTTGTCTATCCCTTTTATTTTTTTTAAACGTTCAATAAGATTGTTTAAATCGTTTGTATTGTGGATGTACAGAAAGAGGTCGCCTTTAAAAATTCCTTCGTGAGTGTCGAATTTTACCGAGCGCATATTAATGTTGTTTTCTTTTGAAATGATTGTGGTTACTTCGTTTACAATGCCCAATCTGTCGAAGCCCTCGAGTTGAAGGCGCGAAAGGTACGATTGTCTTTTAAATTTGGTCCATTCAGCAGTAACAATCCTTTCGCCCTGGTTCGAAAGATATTTTGCCAATTCCTTACATTCTGCCCTGTGGATAATAACGTGGTCGTCGGTACTTAAATATCCAATAACTTGTTCTCCGGGTATTGGGTTGCAGCATTTTGCCAACGAATACGAGATATTATCCTGTCCCTCCTTCAGTAAGAATGTTTTTTTCTTATCTATTTTTTTTGATGAGCTTCCGTCTTCCTCAAAATCTACCTCTTTTTTCTTGTTCCCAAATGTGATATTCCAATATTTAATTAGTTTGTTTTTCGATTTTTTACCTAAGATTTCTTTCATGTTTTTTATTTCAAGAAATCCCATGCCAACTTCAGAATAAAGTTGTTCTTTGTTGTTGAGGTTAAAATGTCCTATTATTTTCTTTAGGTTATTCCCTGTTAGCGGAGCATTGGCTTTTTTTATCTCCTTCTCAACAATTATTTTTCCATTTTCGATGTGTTTGCTTTTTTCGAGTTTGAAAGCTGCTTTTATTTTGCTGTGGGCTTTGGCCGAAGTTGTAAAGTTTAACCAGTTTAACTTCGGTGTTTGGTTTTCGGAAGTAAGTATTTCTATTTGGTCGCCACTTTGTAAAACATGGCTAATGGGCACCAGCTTTGAATTAAGTTTTGCACCAATACATTTATTTCCGAGATCTGTATGTATTTCGTAGGCAAAATCAATAATTGTAGAATTTTGCGGAATAGAAACCATATCGCCTTTTGGGGTGAATACATTTATTTCCGATCCATATAAATTCAGTTTAAAATCATCGAGGAATTCAAATGCGTCTGTGTCAGGGTTTTTAAGTACATCGCGAATTCGTTCGAGCCAGGTTTCCAGCTCAATTTCGTAAGTGCTGATATCTTTATAGCGATAATGTGCCGCAAACCCACGATCTGCAATTTCGTCCATCCGTTCCGTCCGTATTTGAACTTCAACCCATTTCCCTTGTGGCCCCATTACCGTAACATGTAACGATTCGTAACCATTAACTTTTGGGAGGTTTATCCAGTCGCGGATGCGGTCGGGCTTGGGTTTGTATATGTCGGTTACAATTGAAAGAACATCGAAACACTGTCGTTTTTCTGAAGTCTCAGGTTTTGTTTTTATAATTATTCGAATGGCCAGAATGTCGTAAATTTCATTAAACGACACTCCTTTTTTTTGCATTTTTTGCCAGATGGAATAACTTGTTTTTAACCGGTGTGTTACTTCGCACTGGAACCCTTCTGCAATAAGTTTTTCGTTGATAGGTTTTATAAATTTATTTACTAGATAGTTTCGTGTATCTTTCTGATTGTGAAGCAAATACGAAATTTGGTTAAATTCTTCGGAGTGTTTATATTTAAAGCTGAGTTCCTCCAGTTCAGTTTTAATGGCATATAAACCCAAGCGGTGGGCAAGTGGGACATATAAAAATAATGTTTCACCGGCAATTTTAATTTTTTGGTGGGGCATCATGGAATCCAGGGTGCGCATGTTGTGCAAACGGTCAGCAATTTTGATTAGGATAACCCGGACATCATCCGAGAGGGTCATCAATATTTTTTTTAAGGTAAGTGCCTGGCGTGTGTTGAAATCGCCCGAAAGTTTTGTCAATCCGTCAACAATTAGGGCAACTTTGTCGCCAAACATATTTTCAATGTCGGAAAGCCGGTATTCTGTATCTTCAACCACATCGTGCAGCAAGGAAGCAACAATTGATGTTGCGCCAAGGCCCAAATCTTTCGCAACTATTTTCGCAACGGCAATTGGATGGATAATATATGGTTCCCCCGATTTTCGTTTAATGCCGTCGTGCGCTGCATTCGCAAACCGAAAAGCTTTTTCTATTCGTGCAATACGTGCAACATCGAATTTGTCTCGAATTTCTTTAAGGAAATCTTCGTAACGATCTTCAATATCTCTTATTTCTGCTTGTGTAAAACGCTGCACTTGATAATTTTTTTAATCCTTGCCTGCAATTTGCTTTTTCTGTTGCTAATTAACAGGTTTTTCTGTATTAAAGTTGGTTCTTAACCTTAAATAAAATAGTTTATTAATTTTCGAACAACAAATTTATCAATTGGAAATGTAATTTCATCTTCATTCAGGTTTTTTATTTTTACCCAACGAAAGCTTTGGTTTTCCTTCTTCAGATTGTCGAAATCAAATGGTTTTTCTGAAATTTTGAATTGCAGGGGTTTTTGTAATTCAGCAAAATAGTAAATACTTAAAAGTTGATGGTTATTGTAAAACAGGGCTTTTTGATAAAAATCGGTGGTATAAAAGTGACGGATGTTTTTAATTTCCTGCCCTTTACATTCTTCGCGGAATTCACGTTTAAGGCAATCTATTGTCCCTTCTCCAAACTCTAACCCACCACCTGGGAATTTGGTCATTTTCATATCCATTTGAAATTCATCTGAAAGCAAAATTTCATTCTTTTTGTTGAGGATTATTCCATAAGTGCGAATTATAAATTTATTTAATTGCTTCATTCTTAAATAATTTTGTTTTTCGTTACCCCCTGTTTTGCCTGTCTGCCCGTAGGTAGGGAAGTGTCACTGTCTATCCGTTTCACGATCCTCAACTGTCCCCCTCTTTTGAGGCTAACCTTAATATACATCTTTTAAAGAATGAAGAATTAGGAAAAGAATGAACAATTAAAATGTAAAATAATAAATAAGGAATAAGAAATCAGAAAGTTTTCGTCCTTATTTATTCTTTTTGAACACTTTTTCATTTGTAATTCCTTATTTATTTCTTATTTTCTTGTTTTCTTCAAAACTATATTTGTGTACGAAGTGTAGCTTTTAAGGGGGACTGTTTGAGCCGCAAGACCGCTTGACGGACCGAGGCGAAAACAGGGGGCGACACGATTTAACCATTCCCCTGTATGTCAATATTTATTGCTATGGAAGCATTATCTTTCATTGATCTTGTTTTCCACATATTCAATAATTTCCTGGATTTCACCGGGAACAAACCATTTCATTTTTGGATCTTTCCTGAACCATGTTAGTTGTTTACGTGCGTAGCGGCGCGAGTTTCTTTTTATTAGTTCCGTGGCTTTTTCTAAGGAAATGTCGCCATCGAAGTAAGCAAATAATTCGCGGTAACCGACCGTATTTAGCGAATTTAAATGTTTCAGCTTGTAAACAGACCGGGCCTCTTCGGCTAATCCGTTTTGCATCATTAAATCAACTCGTTTATTAATGCGCTTGTGAAGAATTTCCCTTTCACAATTCAACCCAATTTTTACAATGGAAAATGGTCGTTTTTTATTTGGGTTGGACCGGAACGAAGAATAGGGTTTGCCTGTCATCAAACAGATTTCAAGTGCATGGACAATTCGTGCTGGGTTCTTTAAATCGACAATTTTATAATAGTCAGGATCTTGCTTTTTAAGCTGGAGCCTCAAACTTTCCAGCCCTTCTTTTTCGAGTTGGGTTTTGAATGAATCCCTGATCTCCGGATCAACATCGGGCATAATGTCGATACCTTTACAAATTGCGTCGATGTATAACATTGAGCCTCCAACCAATAATACGGTATTGTATTGTTTAAATAAAGTTTTAAGTAATTTCATTGCTTCCATTTCATACCTGCTTGCATTGAAGTTTTCTGTAATGGAATGAGAGTGTATAAAATGATGTTTTACCGAAGAAAGTTCGGATACCGAAGGAACCGCAGTACCAATCCGAAGTTCTTTGAAAATTTGGCGGGAATCGCATGAAACAATTTCCGTGTTAAAGTATTGAGCTATTTTAATTCCGGCATTTGTTTTTCCTATGCCCGTTGGTCCGGTAAGTACAATTAAGGTAAGCGACATTTTTTTGTTGTTTTCGCCCGGCAAGATAATGACAAAAAAAAGACTGTTCAAAATTCATTGAACAGTCTATAATATTTTTAATAATGTTAGAGGTTAAAAGTCGTCCATCTCTCCATAAATCTCGGTATAATCATCGAGTTCGCCAAAGTCCATGTAAACTTCTTCTTCTACAAGGGCATTTGATTCCATTTCGATGGTTTCTTCACCAAGAACTTGTACAGGGGTTTCGCCCCTTTTTAGGATGACACACGGTTCAATAAGATTGTTCTCCATAATAATTCCTGTTAGTTCTATAAAAAAAGATCTATCGTTCAAAAAATCGAAAGTGTAGATTATTTTCTGATTTACTGTTTTTATCAATTCATCAAGTCTCGTTTTTTGCATAATAAAAAATGCCGCCCCGTTAATCCCTAAGTCAAGCATCGATATCTCTTTTAGTTTTTTCCATCTTTTATCGGAGATAAAAAAGGAAGCCAACTGGTGCGATTCGAAACCTAAACTTTTTTGAATGATTGAGTGGAAATCGAAAAAAGAATGTTTTCCATCCAACTTAACTTCGAGTGAAAAATTTTGGGATTCTTGAGAACTGATTAGAAAATGATAAATCATAATACTTTCGTTTTCAATTGAGGTCAAATTTTAAAGGAATTTTTGCAAGATCCAAAAATTTTTGAAGTAAACTTTTAGATAAAATCTATATTTAGGTGCTTGAATGAATTTTGTCAAATAGAAAATATTTCCATCAAAATTCTGATTCATAACAATTTTAGCTGACAGATTCCCTGTTTTCTTTTATCGGTTTATACAAAAGAATTGGTTTCTTTAAAAAATGTTAAAAAAAATTAAGTCATAAAAAATATCGAACAAATGCGTCACCTGTTCGTTAAAATTCGGATATTTGACATAAATACAATTCAATTTGTAATTCATCAATACTTTTTAAAACTAATGATTTGAATCTCTTTTTATGTTTTATATTTAACCTGATTAATTCATAAGTTTTTATTATGAAAAGGCAAAATGCAAAGAGTAAAGGTGAGCATCGCCTTTAATCACAGCAGTTTGGCTTTGCAATAGAACAATTTGTGAATTATTCAGGTTAAGGTTTGTTTAAATTAATTAAATGCGTAGAGCCACATTATTCATAGAAAATATTAGGGTTGCATTGCAATCTATCCGTACTAATTTGTTACGGTCGATTTTAACCGTGTTGATAATTGCGGTTGGTATTACAGCATTAGTGGGTATTTTAACGGCAATAGATTCTATTAAAAGTTCAATTACCAAAGAGTTTACTTTTATGGGTGCCAATACGTTTTCCATTTCAAGCCGGGGAATGCGGGTACAGGTGGGAGCAAAAAGGTATCGTTCAAAAAATTACTCGTACATTTCGTTTTATCAGGCAAAAGAGTTTAAAGAGCAGTTCGATTTTCCTGCTTCAACAGCAATCTCTGTTTATGCTACTGGCACGGGCACCTTGAAATATGGCTCCGAAAAGACAAACCCCAATATTAGCGTTCGGGGTATTGATGACAATTATCTATTTGTAACTGGGTATGAAATTGGAAAAGGCAGAAGTTTTGCAGAGCAAGATATCGCTTCGGGGAGAAGTGTGGTAGTTTTGGGGAGCGAACTAACAAAAAAACTTTTTAAAGGGGGTGAAAATCCACTGGAAAAAATAATTAGCATTGGGAGCGGTAAATATAAAGTTGTTGGAGTTTTAAAAGAAAAGGGCAGTGGATTTGGCGGCAGTAGCGACTTGGCATGTTTTATCCCTTTCACAAATACAAGAAATTACTTTTCGCGGCCAAACATGAATTTCGAACTCCAAATTAAAGTTGGGCAACCTGAATTAATGGATGCCGCAATTGGACAAGCCGAATCAACATTTAGAACGGTCCGGAATTTAGACCCACTGGATGAAACTGATTTTAATATTGAGAAAAGTGATAACCTTGTAAATATTCTTTTAGAAAACATAAAGAACATTACCTTGGTTGCTACAATTATTGGGCTAATTACTTTGTTCGGGGCAGCGGTTGGTTTAATGAATATTATGTTGGTTTCTGTTACTGAACGGACCCGGGAAATTGGTGTGCGAAAAGCAATTGGGGCAAAGGGCAGAACAATTAAACAACAGTTTTTAATTGAAGCAATTGTGATCGGACAAATTGGTGGGTTTTTAGGAATAATCCTTGGCATTTTAATGGGCAACCTGGTCTCAATTATGATCGGTACCTCGTTTATCGTTCCATGGATGTGGATAATTGTTGGGGTGACGTTGTGTTTTGGTGTTGGCATTGTTTCGGGTTATTATCCTGCACAAAAAGCTTCGCAGCTGGATCCCATTGAATCTTTACGGTACGAGTAAGAAAAAAAATTCGTCATTTGGAAATTTTCACACAAAATTATACAAAGGGATTCCATCTTTTTCTTTCAGATGGAATCCTTTCTATCCTTTCAGCAAAAGATTTACTGTCATTTTAAAGGATCGTAAAGAACCGTTCTTTTTATTTGCGACTCAGAGAGAACGGTTCTGTGATGGAAACCGTTCAGTCCTTTTCGCAAAAAATTTATTATCATTTAAAGGATCGTAAAGAACCGTTCTTTTTATTTGCGACTCAGAGAGAACGGTTCTCTGCTGGAAAGCGTTCAGTCCTTTTAGCAAAAAATTTATTATCATTTTAAAGGATTGTAAAGAACCGTTCTTTTTATTTGCGACTCAGAGAGAACGGTTCTGTGATGGAAACCGTTCAGTTCTTTTAGCAAAAAATCCACTATTGTTTAAAGGATCGTAAAGAACCGTTCTTTTTATTTTCGACTCAGAGAGAACGGTTCTGTGATGGAAAGCGTTCAGTCCTTTTAGCAAAAAA
>JAKIST010000032.1 GCA_021648495.1 Draconibacterium sp. | reverse complement strand
TAAACATGCACCAAACCCAATGTTCGTTCGAACATTCACACTTCCATCTGTAAAAAACATTATTTCTTTCACAAGAATATTCTTTCAATTAGTGTTTGTCTAAAGTCCGACTTCTTTGTTATACTTGTCAGAAAAACAGTCATTTACAAGAGTAAACTCCTTTGTTTTCTGACTTCGCACGCCTCGAATTCAAACTTTCTAACTCAAACACTTTACTTTATGGACTGTCTCAAATTAAATAAGTTTTACAAAATAGAGTATTTTTTTGATGAATTACATTTGAGTCAATCTGTTCCCATTTGAAATGCTATTTTTGCTGAATACCAATGGGATAAACAACCCATTTTATTTGAATTAAAAAAGTTTTAATCTTAATTCGATTTAAATTGTTGTAGTCGAAAAGCAAATAATGGCAGAGTTAACTTCAGAAATAAATAAATGGTTGCCTACTTCAAAAAAAGAGGTAGAGCAACAAGGTTGGGACGAAATTGATGTAATCCTTTTTACGGGCGATGCTTATGTTGATCACCCATCGTTTGGCGCAGCAGTAATTGGTCGTGTGCTGGAGGCCGAAGGTTTAAAAGTTGCCATTGTGCCACAACCAAACTGGACTGACGATTTGCGCGATTTTAAAAAGCTTGGCAAGCCAAATTTATTTTTTGCTGTTACGGGTGGAAACATGGATTCGATGGTAAACCACTATACTGCCGGCAAACGTAAACGAAACACCGACGCATACACTCCCGGCGGGAAAGCAGGTTTTCGTCCTGACTACGCAACGATTGTTTACTCAAAAATTGTGAAAGAACTTTTTCCGGATGTTCCGCTTGTAATTGGCGGAATTGAAGCATCGCTCAGACGGGTTACACATTACAATTACTGGTCGGATAAATTGATGCCTTCGATTTTGGTTGACGCGGGAGCTGATGTACTCTTTTATGGAATGGGCGAAAAGTCAATTGTCGATTTTGCCCGATTGATGAAAAGAGGGGTTCCTATGAAAAATATAACTACCATTCCACAAACATCATTTTTGGTGGATGTGGATGAAAAATATGCCACTAAAAAGAATTGGGACGAATTTGAACTGGCTTCGCACGAAGATTGCCTGGTGAATCGCAAAAAATTTGCCCGCAACTTTATGCACATCGAAGAAGAGTCGAATAAAATGGAAGCTAAAAAATTGACTCAAAATGTGGGGGACAAAAAAATAGTGGTTAATCCGCCCTGGCCAACATTTAAAGAAAAAGAAATTGACCAGGTTTACGATTTACCTTACACGAGAATGCCGCATCCCCGCTACAGCAACAAAGGTGCAATTCCGGCTTACGAAATGATTCGCCATTCCATAAACATTCATCGGGGATGTTTTGGGGGCTGTACTTTTTGTACCATTTCGGCACACCAGGGAAAATTTATTGCCAGCCGTTCAGAGAAATCGGTTTTAAAAGAGGTTGAAAAAGTTACCGAAATGCCCGATTTTAAAGGGTATATTTCCGATTTGGGCGGTCCTTCGGCAAACATGTATAAAATGAAAGGTATTCACGAGGAGATTTGTAAAAAGTGCAAACGGCCATCGTGTATTTTTCCAGCAATTTGTAAAAACCTCGATACCAACCACAAACCTATGCTCGATCTTTATAAAAAGGTTCGTATGAACCCTAAAGTAAAAAAAGCATTTATTGGCAGTGGTATTCGTTACGATATGATTTTGGAGAAAACAGGTAGAAAAGAGACAGACGAGAATAACAGCAAATATTTGCGGGAGGTAATTAAACACCACGTTTCTGGCCGGTTAAAAGTTGCACCGGAACATTCGTCCAACGATGTTTTGAATTTTATGCGTAAACCTTCATTTAGCCTTTTTGAAAAGTTAAATACTGAATTCATAAAAATAAACAAAGAGGAAAAATTAAATCAACAGTTAATCCCTTACTTTATTTCGAGCCATCCGGGAAGTAAACCGGAAGACATGGCGAACCTTGCCATTCAAACTAAAAATATGAATTTTAAATTGGAACAGGTACAGGATTTTACACCCACTCCAATGACTTTAGCAACGGTTGTTTATTATTCTGGTTATCATCCATACACCCTCGAAAAAGTATATACGGCACGAAACAAAAATGCCAAAGAAAACCAACGCAAATTTTTCTTTTGGTACAAACGAGAATTCAAAAATTCTATTATTCAGGATTTAAAAGCTAAAGGAAGAAACGATTTGATCGACAAACTTTTTAAATAGTCTTTGCATGAAAACGCCAAATACTGCGTTACCCTCGTTTTGAAAACAGTCATTTGCAAGAGCAAACTCCTTGATTTCCAAAACTTCGAAAGCCTTGTCTTTGACGTTTCCTTATCAAAGACTTGAAAAGTAGGGTTTTCTTGCAGGCACTAAATAACATCATGAGATTATCCGAATTAATGCCAATAATTTTATATTTTAGAAGAATTAGTACCCGTTAAAAGTTTTGAGATTGCTTTGTTATACTATCAATATATGGCGTTTCAGATATAATTTATTGAGAGGGAGTTGCTTGGCGACGAAGCTGCCAAACAACTCCCTCTCAAATCATAAAAATTTTAAATTTAGGTTATTGCGAGTGGTCACCTAATTTTATTAGGCATAATAAGTTAATGACAGTAAGATGCTGAAATGAATTCTCCCAAAGGCCCATAGGACTCCAATGGACCTATGGAAGACTCCTTTGGTGGATGCCTATGGCAGAACTTGTTTCAGGGACTTTAAAATAGTCGCTGACAATCAAGCATTATACACAAATCTGTCATTGGCAACGCAATGAAGCAATCTAATTCAATATTCTTATCTTTACCGGACAACAATATTTCAACAAAAAAAACTATCATGAAAGCCACACGATTATTCCCGATTTTTTTCCTTTTCATTTTTACAGGATGCGCCGAATTGATGCAACTCGCAGAACAAACTACAAGTGGCACCCGACCTTTGTCAACATCCGAAATAATTGGTGGGTTAAAAGAAGCACTCGTAGTGGGAACAAACTATTCATCTAACATTCTTGGAGCCACCGACGGTTACTACAAAGATAATTTGGTAAAAATAATGTTGCCTCCCGAAGCCGACATTATCGTAAGAAACATTGGCAAAATACCCGGAGGAAACCAGTTAATTGAAGATGTATTGCTGAAAATTAACCGTGCAGCCGAAGATGCAGCAAAAGATGCCAAACCTATTTTTGTGAACAGCATAAAAAGCATGTCGATTATTGATGCAGTTGGAATATTAAAAGGAGAAGAGAATGCCGCAACACAATACTTGCACAGAACTACTTACGATCAACTATTCGAATTGTACCGTCCGAAAATAAAAGCATCGGTAGAAAAAAAATTGGTTGGAAATGTTTCAACCGGTGATAGCTGGAATAAAATTACAAAACAGTGGAACAATGTAGCCAATTCGATGGTTGGGCAAATTGCAGGTTTTAAACCCGTAGAAATTGAATTGGACGAATATCTGACACACAAAGCATTGGATGGCCTTTTCCTGAAAATTGCTGAGGAGGAGAAGAAAATAAGAAAAGATCCGATGGCGCGTGCAAGTAATTTATTAAAACGTGTTTTTGGCTCGCTTGACTCTTAATGTCAAGGCAAGCCTGCCCCTTCAGTACGTCATGCTGAATTTATTTCAGCATCCCTGCCGTATAAAGAGATTCCGAAACAAGTTCGGAATGACGTATCCGAAAACGGAAGTTTGTATTAACAATTAGATATAATACTTGATATTAGTGCTAACATTTTCGGTTGAAAACTTTTTTAGATTATAGAACCTATTCTGTTGAAAGTTTTATTTATAATTGCTACTTTCCTAAAACTAAAAATGAATAAACTTTTGTGCATTTATTATTGAACGTAAAAAAGTCGATTCGAATAAAGAAAATTCTTAAAGTTGACTATCTCCGTTGCATAGCCAAAGAGTATTTCGTCTACTTTATTTCGGTAAAGAAGCCGAAAATCGAATTTTAATTATTTTACCCCTCTGTCATCCGTCAATTGCCGGATGACATCTCCCCTGAAATTCAGGGGAGAATATATGGTATCCCGAGATAGAGCCTCAATAAATTCTTTTGATTAAAGTTTTACACCAGCCTCTTTTTTATTTACAAGAACAGCATCTTCCATAATTACTTCGTAGGAATAACCAGAACCAAAATCTTTATTCAGCATTAATTTCCCTTTAAAGGTAACTTCATCATTAACCGCTGGAAGGTCTTGGGTAGTTATGGTTAAATCATAATTTCCGGCATCATTTGTACCATCCTGAATGTGAACCCAGTTTTTGCCCATCACCTGTTTGTTCACTTTTACAACCACTCCCCTTATCTCAAATTCTTTTGCGGA
Source organism: Draconibacterium sp. (assembly GCA_021648495.1). Lineage (GTDB taxonomy): Bacteria > Bacteroidota > Bacteroidia > Bacteroidales > Prolixibacteraceae > Draconibacterium. The sequence goes on along the minus strand of JAKIST010000032.1, from coordinate 14,677 downwards.
ATATGCTGCGCGTTCCGCAAAAACCTGCCCAACGGTAATTTCGTTATCGGCCTTTTTGAGCGTTATCGCACTTAGTTGCTTAGTTTTAACTTTCCCTGAGTGCACAGGCATTCCACCACTCATTTTATTTCGGTTTAGTGGAGTTTTACTAATTTGGTTGATGAAATATATCACATCAAACGTACGATCTAAATCTTTGCTTTTAAAATTAGTCATCTGCAAAGCTTCATCGTAATAATAAACATCGCCCACCTTAACGTCCTGTTTTGATACAGCAACCCATCTTTCTGCTAAATTTTCTTTTACTTTTAAATAAGAGTAGCTACTGGCCTGAACAACTTCTGTAACCTCAAATACTTTTGCATTAGGTTGAACCACACTTTGAACTGCCTGTCCATTTTTATTCCTCACACACGATGAAAACACCACCACTAAAATTAACATCAAATAAACTTTCATTCTGCAATATTTTAATTTTAAGACTAAACGAATAAGCCTGAAATATATTTTCGGCTAAATTTATCGTACAAATATAAATACTTAATTAAAACTTTCTTCTTAGATTTAAATAAACACGGTTGTAATTTTCCTTTTTCTGAAAAGTAGTTTCAATGTTAACAGAAAAATATAACTTTTTGTTGAATTGATAGGATAAATCAATCGCTCCGATATGTTGTTTTAGTTGCGAATTGAAATTAACGTAATTAAAATTAACATTACGGTAGCTCAATTGCGAATAGAGTTTCCCTGCAATAATATCTTTTGAGAGGCGGGCTCCAAAAATCTGCCCGTCGAGATAACTGGTTTGCATTAAATTTGCATTAAGAGATAACGAAGCATTTAAGCCCGGTACTTTGGTGTAGGTTGCAAAACCGTTTAGTGTGTTTGTAGAGCGCAGGTCGTTTTTCTGAAACCGGGTACCTGCATTTACGCCAAACATCAAATATTTAAATGGGCGTGTGTTGATACGTACACGCAAGCCCTGTCGGCTGGCAAGTTGCAGGACACTGTTGGCATAACTTTTAAATGTTTCGTAATAGATTACATTTTTACGGCTATCGTACGAACCAAATACTGAAAAACGCCGCGAAAAACGATATCGCATCGAAAAATACAACCCTGTTAAATTGATTGTGCTTTTGGGTTGGCCGTTTTCAAGTTTGTACAAATCGAGTTCGAAAGAGGCAAAAATATTCAGGTTTTTTATTGCCGAGTTACTGTGTTGGAAATAGGCAAACCGACGATCTGTATTTCCATTGTTCCGCTGCTCGAACAGTGCCAGCGATGTCTGAACAAATCCATTCTTTACCGTATTGTTTTGCCCAATGTAACCACCATATTCAAGCAAATTGGGGTTAAATCCATAATTTTTATAATCGGGACGAAAACCAATAACAGCACCGGCATAAAGGTTATTAAACTGTTTCAGGAATTGTAATCCGTCGATGGCCCCAATATTGGCAATCCGTGTGTTTATTTTACGTCCACCATACACCGAAGTCGATTCGTTAATATCGTACTTTAACGCCAGGCAATAAATTTTTAGTGCACTATTTAAATCCGCTTTCACCAAATCCCACTGATTTAATTTATGTGTAAACGAAATATACGTTTCAGCCGATAATTTTGAATCTGAAATATGTTCGGCGTCCATTGAAAAAGTATAACGGAAACGGTGCGTGTCATCGCTTAATGTATTCGAAAAATTAGAATATGAAGACACCGAAATCCTACCAGAAATATCCTGCTCCAAACCTTTTTTCTCTTTTATTTTTGTCGATGAAATCAGAGCCTGCTCACTTACATCCTGTTCAACTTCTAGAATAGGGTCCATAATTTCTTTTTTTCCTTGATCCTTTATCTTTGCAAAAATTTTATCTGAAACAATAAAAGTTAAATCACCAACAATTTTGCTCAAAGCCGAAATAGATGAATGGTGTTCGACTACCAATGCAGGAATGTATTTTTCTGTTTTGAAAATATATAATGTGTCGCCATTTTCGATACCATCGGTATTTTCAAACTTCACATAAATATTTTCGTTAGCAATGTATGATACACTACCTTCTAAAAATCTGATTTTCTCCTGAGCTGCAATTGAAATACTGCTCATAAAGGAAATCAAAAAGATGGCTACCGTTATTTTATTTCCCATTGTCATATTAATCGTCTGCTCTTCCAATTGGGTGACAAGCCAAACAATTGGCACTGGCATAAACATATCCGTTTTCTCCACTGTGTTCCTTATCCATATCTGTTTTATTGTGTTCATGACAATCGATGCATGAAAAAACTGAAAAATTGCTTGCTTGCGTATGACATTCAGAACATAAATTCCATTCACCATTGTGTTTCCCACTATAAATTGGAAAATACTGGTTATCGTGATCCCAGGTCGAAGGTGTCCATACATTTTCTGAATGGCACGTTTGGCAATCGCTTGGGAAAAGCGCAGCCTGATGATTTGGATTAGTAGTTTTATTATAGTCTGAAGCATGACAACCGTAACATGTGTTTGGCGTGTTGCTGTAATTACCTGCGTGGCACAGAAAACAATTTGTTGCAAGGCTGGCATGAGCTCCATTTAACGCATAATAATTATTATGAATTGAAAAAGCGGCCGGCTCCCAACCGGGAATTGTAGTGTGACAACTCAAACAATCTGCCGATAAGCCAAGCGATTGATGATTTGGGTTTGTGGTCTGGTTGTAATCTGCTTGGTGGCAACTGAAACAGTCCGCTGTGGCATCTGTCGTATTCCCCAAATGGCAATCTGCACACTGTTTCCCGGTGTGGCCACCTGTCAGTTCAAACCCGGTAGTTGTTGTGTGGTCGAATTCAGAAGGAACCCAAGCTGTTGTATTGTGGCACGTTGCACATTCTGTTGAAATGCCCACCGCCGTGTGGCTTGGGTTCTGTGCCCCGTTGTAACTGTTGGTATGGCAGGCACTGCAAAGGGTTGCCGTCCCTGCATATCCTGCTGAATGGCACTGCACACAATCTATTGTTGCGTGCGTTCCGGTCAAGGGGAAATTGGTGCTGCTGTGATCGAAATTGGCATCTCCCCAATCGTTGGTATTGTGGCACTGCGTACATTCGCGCGGGTAATTTTGCAGAAGATGTTCCGGTGCACCGTTGTAATCCGCTTGGTGGCAACTGAAACAGTCTGCGGTGGCATCTGTCGTATTTCCCAAATGGCAATCTGCACACTGTTTTCCTGTGTGGCCACCTGTCAGTTCGAAGCCGGTGGTGGTTGTGTGGTCGAAAATTGAAGGCTTCCAGCCATTTTCGGTATGACATCCTTCACATTCATTTGAAATTCCAGCAGTTATATGATTTGGATTAACCGCTTCGTTAAAATTACTGATGTGGCAATGATTACAAGAAGCCGAAGTTCCTCCAAAACTTTCAGTATGACAATCCAGGCAAGTCGTTTCAATGTGTGCCCCTTTTAACGGAAACTGAGTTGTATTATGGTTGAATGCATCCACATTATTACCAAGGGGATGGCAGGCATAACAAGCCATGCTATTGTACGAATAACCTCCAACTTCATCATGTTTTCCATTTGTTTTCGACTGACTGTGCTCGTGGCAGTCGGTGCAGCTAAATACCGAATAATTTTCGGGTTGAGAGTGGCACTCCGTACATTTGTCCCACTCGCCACGGTGTTTCCCAGAATAGATTGGGAAAAACAGTGCATCGTGTGTTTTAAATTCAGCTGGTTTCCAGCCAGGTTCAATAGTGTGGCACTCCTTGCAATTGGTAGAGAATCCCGATTTTTGATGCGAAGGATTAATCGTCGTATTAAAATTACTTTCGTGACAACTATAACAATCGTTAGAAATCTGCTCCAAAACCCCATTTTTGTGACAAGCGGCACAATTGGTAATATCGTGCCCTTTTTCAAGAGGGAAAAAATCGTGGTTAATACCGGAAGCCGACCATTCGTGCGCATCCATTTTATGGCAGTCGATACATTCGGTTGAAAACCCGGTTTGCACATGGTTGGGATTAGTGGTTGCCTCGTAATTTGCCCGGTGGCAATCGATACATTCTACTCCAAGTGGTTCAAACTCGAGATTCGACACGCCGGTGTGGCAGGCAGCACAGTCGCGACTATTGTGAGCGCCAAGTAGTGGAAAACGACTTTCCTGATGTATCTCGGTGATATTTGCAACTATCCACGATTTCGGATTGTGACAGCGCTCACAATCTAAGCCAACAGTTGTGTTGTGCATATCGGTGTGGCAATCGACACAATTAGATTTGGCCTCGGGAAAAACCAGCGATTTATGACAATCGGTGCATTTATTAAAACGGTGTTGCCCTTCCAAAATAAAAGTTGTTGAATCGTGATTAAAAATCGCATCTTCAGGAGAAAACGTCCAACCATCGGTGGTATGGCAATCGGTACAACTGAAAGTCATTCCTTCCCCGTGTGGATTTTGCTGTGCCCTTAGAGTAGCAACAGTAAGCAACAATATAATTATTAATGACAGCTTGTGCATGATATATCTTCAAATTTATATTTAATAAATTTCTCTCTCGTATCAGCCGAAGGTTTGTGGCATTTTATACATACCACATTTTCGTGCTTTCCGTCTAATTTAAACCGGGCAGTGTTGTGATTGAATTTATCGGGTATCCAATTTTTATTTGTATGACACCGGGTACATCGTGTTTCGCCGTTATCAGCAAACTGATTTTGATGTTTGTTGGCATGGCAATTGGAACATGAATTGGTTAAAATGCTAAATTGCTGTACTATTTTCCCATTGGGAAGAGGTTTAAAATGACAATCGCGGCATCCTGCTTCGTGGTGTTTTCCTTCCAATTTAAAGTCGGTTTTATTATGGTCGAAAGTCACCTCTTTCCAATTTGAAACAGTATGACAGTTCCTGCAATCGTTTTTAGGAATATATTTTATATCCATATAATTTTTATGAATATTTTCGTGACAATCGATACATTGATTTTTAATATTGAAGTTCCATTTTTCCGTTTTTTTATGACATGCAAAACAGGGAGTTGCCAAGTGTGCGCCATCGAGTACAAATTTTGTCTGCTTGTGTTTTTCAAAAGAAAAAGATGAAGTTTTGAATGAATTAACTGTGTGGCAGGAATTACAATCTGTTATTTTCCCATCTTTTGCCAACTGCCCTTCGTGATAATCTTTGTGACAATCAACGCAGTTTTTATGTTTGATTGGTGTTGTTAATTTCCCTTTGTGGCACTTTTTGCAATCTAACTTTTGATGTTGGCCCCGCAATGCAAAATTTGTTTTATCGTGCTTGAAATCCTTCAAAACCTTCGTTTCTTTAAAGGTAAAAATGGTGTGGCATTTTAGGCAATTGTCACCAAATTTCCCCTTGTGTTCATCAGCATGGCAATTGGTACAACTTTCAAATTTGATTCCTGAAAATTCCTGAAATTGTTTGCCGTTTCGTGTTTCTGTTTTGTGGCATTTAACACAATCAACTTTCTGGTGCGCCCCACGTAAATCAAATTTTGTTTTGTTGTGGTCGAACCCGGGTGCCGGCCTGAATGCTTCCTGATTGTGGCACGACAAACAATCACTTGAAAGTGTTTTCTCATGAAAATCGTTGTGGCACGACAAACATTCCGTTTCCAAACCGAGGTAGCTACCGCCTTTTTTCTGTGAGGTTTTATTTTTTATAAGTTCCGTTTTGTGGCAATCGGCACATTTGTTTTTTGTATGTTTCCCTTTTAACCCAAAACCTGTTAAATTGTGGTCGAACGTTTTATCATCAAAACGCACAATTTTAAAATCGCGGCCAAAATGCTCACCGTGACATTCGGCACAATTTTTTCCTTCCGCTTCTTCAGACGCGTGGTATCCTCTATTTTTATTGATTAACTGTTTAATTTCTTTGTGGCACTCCAAACATTTCGAGCTAGTTTCTTTTTTACCCAAAATATGGCATTTGGTACAATTTGATATCCCTTCGAGATTAGCGTGTGCATTTGAAAGTTCGCCAGGCGAAAGCTGAGCAGACGAATAGTTAACCCACAAAATCAGGCTGAAAATTAATAAACTATATTTTAGGAACTTATTCAATACTGAGTTATTTTTCGTGTTTTAAAAGTGACTCACCAAATTTTTGTGTGATGTTAATCCCTACATTTCTCAAAAATTGAGTTGGCAACTCACCTCCGGCAAAAATGTACACCAAATCGTTTTCAAGTTGTAATTCCTCATTCTTTTCAGCCAAATTAATGCTTATCAATTTTTTTTCTATCGAAATCAAATTTGAATTCAACAAAACATCTATTTTCCTATTAGAAATTGCCTCCTTTAAACTTTTACTGTTTCTGGGTTTCAAGCGCGAAAATGCGTCTTTGCGATACGAAAGAGTTACCTGGTTTTCGTCAGCAAGAAGCAATGCCGATTCAATGGCAGAATCTCCCCCGCCTACTACTACAATTTTTTTTCCTGAAATTAATTCGGGATCGAGCAGACGATAAGCAACATTTGTCGATTCCTCACCCGGAATATTTAATTTTCGGGGAGTACCCCGCCTCCCTATTCCCAACAAAACCCGTTGCGTTGTGTATTTCGCCCCATCTTTTGTATGAACAACAAACCCTCCTCCATTAGGAATTATTTGTTCTACTTTTTTATGTTCTTGAATTTTAATTTCATTTTTGTCCAGAACAGTGGTCCAAAGGTTTAACAGCTCGGCTTTGCTGGTTTCGTACAATTTTACCTTTCCGTGGAGTGGTAAATCCATTGCCGAGGTCATTACAATTTTAGCACGGGGAAAGGTAAAAACCGTTCCTCCCAAAGAATCTTGCTCCAGTGTTAATGCTCTAACTTTTAATCGTTTTGCTTCAAGCGATGCTGAAACTCCGGCAGGTCCGGCACCTATAATTATTAAATCGTATTCCAATTTATTTTTAGATTTTAATCCTTTTGCAATATTCGCAACAGCTTGCCTGCCTTGTTCTACTGCATTTTTTATCAATCCCATTCCTCCCATTTCACCAGCAATAAAAATTCCTTTCACATTGGTTTCAAAAAACTGATTTACATGTGGTAAATCAACCCCTCGCTTTTCGGTGCCAATATGAAGTGAAATGGCTTCTGTTGGACAAGCGTGAAAACAAGCTCCATGCCCCACACACCGACTTGCATTTATTGCTGTTGCTTTTCCGTTTCTAATGCCAAGGATATCATGTTCGGGACAGGCCCGGATACACGCCCCACTTTGAATGCACGAATTTACATCGACAACCGGATGTAACGAAACAGGTTCAAACAATCCTTCTTCTTTGGCTATTTTAATTTTTTCGCCGACTCTTTTTGACTCTCTTTTTAATTTCCTGATATAAATAAAAAATACGACGAACAAGAAAAGACCTGCACCACCATAAATAATTATTTCTTCAATAAAACTTTCCATAATTTTAAAATATCCATTTGTAGCCAAAAAGTACCGCAACAATTACATGTACAATCATAATTACCAACAGCAACAAAGCGAGGGGAAGATGTGCAACATGCCAGTACCTTAAATAATCCTGCATGGTAGAAAGCCAGGCAATCCTCCGGTTAAGAATTATTTCTCTTCTTACAATTTTCACTATTCTATCTGATCCTTTTTTTGAAAGTTTTCTCAATTTTAACTCCCTCCTAATCTTCCGAATCAGTTGATTTTCAAATTTTATTCGTTGATATACTTTTGAAAAAAAAGAGCCTTTAAATAATCCGGGATCGATATTGAATGAATCATTAAGCAATTCAATAATATTAGTATCGAGATCAAATTGATTTTGAAGCTCTTCATACCAATTTACTTTTAAACTGTTCAGTTCATTCAAACTCATTTCGCGGCCTTCTATGGTCCGTGGAATTTGTAAATAAATAAACCGGCCAATAACTCCGCTAAATACAACCGCAATCATGCTCCAAAAACTAATTGCGACAATTCCACCAAATTTGAATGAAGTATGATACAATACTAAAACCGGGCCCAGAGTGCAAAGGAAAATATGAAATTCAAGCCAATATTTCAGGACACCGATACGGGAAAACCGTCGAAATCGTTTCCTGACCATGTAACCAAAAACGCCAATTATCATCATTGACGAACCAAGTATGCCTATTCCATGGCCAATAATTCCACTCGGTTTAAACAGGTTGTTTTGTGGGTGAAAAAACCGTTGATCCAAATCGGTGAAATAATAACCAGCTCCATAAAACCCCAGTAATATAAAAGCAAGTACAGTTATTCCAACTAATGTAAAAACATAAATCTGATGTGCTAACTTGGACATTTATAAAAGATTTTATTATCGGCTTGTGACATAAAACTAAACATTTTTCCATACTTATATACGTTGCTTTGTGTGAATTAAGTGTTTTAAAATGATTCTAAATTGACATTTAGCATTTCATAAATTATTAATAATCAAATTAAATGCACATATGTCGAAAAAGTATTGTAAAGGGAAAGCAGCAATCTATATTTAACCTGAATAATTCACAAATTGTTCTATTGCAAAGCCAAACTACTGTGATTAAAGGCGATGCTCATTTTCTGATTCTCGAAATTGCTAAGGCTATTCCTGCGAGTCGGAAATTTGCGCTCACCTTTACTCTTTGCATTTTACCTTTTCATAACGAAAACTCATGAATTAATCAGGTTAGGAAACATAAAAGGTGGTTATTTATTTTTTTAAGCATTGTATCGAGCCACTCTATTTGCAGATAAAACCCGATTGAAGGGACCAAGGATATAAGGATTCAAAAAATGTCAACTTTTAGCAAGTTTTGTTTTATCTAAAATTCATTCCATACAATTTTCTGAAGTTCATTTAACAATGAGTCTTTAACAGAATTGTACCGGACCAGATTATCCTCTTTTATCGGCTCAACGGGTGGTGCTTTTACTTTTAGCGGATCGACAGGTGTTCCATTTTTATAGACCCTGAAATCGAGGTGCGGTCCGGTTGCCAGCCCAGTTGAACCAACATAACCAATCAGTTGCCCCTGTTTTACCCGTGTACCCGTTGTTATCCCTTTTGCAAAACCCGAAAGGTGCATGTACGAAGTGGTGTAAACCGAGTTGTGTTTTATCTTTAAATAGTTTCCGCCCCCATTTTTTTGATAGGCCCGGGCAATTACGTTTCCATCGCCAATACTCATTACCGGTGTTCCTTTGGGTGCGGCGTAATCGACTCCGTGGTGCGGCCTGCGAATACGTAAAACCGGGTGCATCCTGTTATTTGAAAAGCGGGAACTAATTCTGGAAAACTTCAAAGGTGCTTTCAAAAAAGCCTTTCTTAAACTAGTTCCCTTTTCATCGAAATAATCGAAACGCTTATCCTGGTTAAACCGAAATGCATAATTTGGTTCGCCATAATGGTCGAACTCAACAGCATAAATTTCACCAATCCCAATTGAAACAGAATCAACAAACTGCTCGTCGTAAATTACCCGGAATCGGTCACCTTTTTGGATGGCAAAAAAGTCGATGGTCCAGGCAAAAATATCGGAAAGTTCAAGCGCAAGCATCGGATCCAAGTCATTGCTTTTCATCGTATTCCATAACGAAGATTCTACAACTCCCTGTGCCACACGTTTACTTGTTTCCAACTCTTTTTCGCCGCGATAAATATGTAACGAATCGAATAATTCGTAAACAAAATATTCGGTAGCTGAATTTTCATACACAAAATAACGGGCATCGTTTAAAGTATCTTGTGTTACAAAAAAGGAATATTTATTTCCACTTTTAATTTTGCGCACATCAAATATCGGCTTCGATTTACGTGCAATTTTATCGATGTCGCCCATTCCAACACCTTTGGCATTCAATATCTGGCTTAAATATTGGTTTGATTTTATAACTCCGGTTTCAACAATAAAAGAATCAACCGGAAGTCCGTATTTTAATACAGGTTCTTTAACAACTACCGTATCAATTTGAACCATTTCTGTTTTCTGTCCTTTTTTATTTCGACAGGAATAAAACGAGTTCATTGCCAAAATAAAACCCATCCCCACTAAAAACAAGCTTGTGTTTGCTCTCATCTATAAATTCAATTAAAACGCAAAAATAGAAAAACTAATTAAATGGGTGTTTAGTATTTGACTCAATAGAAAAATAGTTTGTTAAATTGTTTGTCGGAATATGATAAGAACGTCATTCCGTAAAAATTTGTTAAAATTTTATACGGAATCTCATAAAAAGATGTAGTAACCATTCTAAGATTCCCACTTTCGTGGGAATGAGAAGCTCAGTTTTACTTTCATAAATGAGTGTCCGTCGGTTGTCGGATTAATTATAACGCAGAGATATGGACTTCTATAGGTTGACTACATTCTCAGCTTATCGAATCCCTCGCCATAAACGCCCATTACACTTCCCATCGAGATAAATACATCGGGGTCGATTTCTTTAATTTGGCGAAAAACTGCACTGGTTTCGCGTTTCCGCATAACTGTCATCACAATTTTAATATTTTCTTGGGAGTACCAACCGGTTCCATCCATTACTGTAGCACCCCTGCCCGTTTCTGTAATTATGTCAGCAACTTCTTTGTGTTTTTTTGAAAAAATAAACATCTGCGCCGAGCGGTTTGCACCACTTAAAAACGCATCTAACGAATAAGAAACCACCCACATAGAAACATAACCGTAAACCAATTTCTCTGGCGATTGAAAAACGAAATACGATGAAGCAATAATAATAACATCGCAATACAAAATAATCCGGCCCGGACTAATGTTGCGGTACTTGTTAATAATCATAGCAAAAATATCGGTTCCCCCGGTACTTCCTCCGCGGGAGAAAACAATGCCGAGACCAATTCCACCCGACATTCCCCCTAAAACAGCTGATAAAAAATTATCATCAACAATAGGTTCTTTTAAAATATTTTGGAAAAAGGCAAAAAACAGCGTAAGAACAACAATGCTATAAATTGTTTTTACACCAAAACTGGCACCCAAAATTTTAATAGCCACTAAAACCAAAATCACATTTATAGCAAAAAAAGTTGCACTTACAGGGATTTTTGTTGCAAAGAAAACTACGGCTGCAACACCACTTATTCCACCACCGGTAATTTCTGCAGGAATAAGAAATAAAAGCCAGCCCATAGCGAAAACCAAAAGACCAAATGTAATTATTGAATAGTCTTTAATAGTTGCCGACAATTTTTTATTTTTTTGAATTATTTCTTTAACCATTTTTTAAAATATAAGTTGTTTAAACAGCGCGCAAAAGAACAAATGGTAAAAGTAATAATTAGTGAGTATTGTCAGGGATTTTAGGTTTAACGGAGATTTAATATTGATTATATTTCAGTAGAATTTAATGTGTCGATTCCAGTGGTATCACCTATTTATAGAAAACAATGAATTGGGAAAATACGGCTTCGATTTGAGTTGATTATTTCTGTAAACATTTCAACCCATTTGGTTTTTACGAGATTTAAAAGCCCAAAGGGTTTGTGAAGAAATAACATGACTGGAATTGACGAAGTTATTTTGTGCGATAATAAGGCAAAAAACGTAGCTATAGCAATAGTTACAGCGAGGCTTTTTTAACGAATTTAGCGTGCAAAAGAACGAGTTAAAACGGTCAGGTTATTTCATTACAATCCCTAAGCATAAATCAAACAAAATAGAGTAATTAAGCAATCTTACGGGAATTACATTTTTTTATACCTTTTGAAAAAAAAGTAAAAAAGGACAGCCCAACCCGACTATTTCCTTTTGTACTATCCAATCACTACATTAATAATCCTCTTTGGGACCAAAATAAATTTCCGAACGGTTTTTCCTTCCAGCCATCTTTGTGCCCGTTCATCGGCCAGCACTGCTTTTTCTACTTCATTTTTTTGCATTTCGATGGGCAATTCAAGTAAAAACCTCATTTTACCGTTAAACGAAACCGGATATTCAAAAGTATTTTCCTGTAACAAACTTTCGTCAACCAAAGGCCACGGTTCATACGAGAGTGTTTTATCATTCCCATAAACCGACCACAATTCTTCTCCAACATGCGGTGCAAATGGTGCTAATATCTGCGCAAATATTTCAGCGGTTTCTTTTGTAACCTTTCCTTTTTTAATGACCAGATTGTTAAAAACCATCAATGCAGAAATTCCAGTATTAAATTTCAAATGTTCAATGTCAAACTCAACTTTTTTTATTGTTTGGTGCAGCAATTTTGCCACTTCTTTATCCTCTGATCCTTCAACAATATTTTCTGGCTCAGAGAAAAAGCGGTAAGCACGGCCCAGAAAATTAAACACCCCTTTCACCCCATTTTCGGCCCACGGTTTACGTTCGTCTAACGGTCCCATAAACATTTCGTACAAGCGCAACGAGTCTGCACCAAATTTATTTATTACATCATCGGGGTTTACCACGTTTTTCAACGACTTCGACATTTTGGCCACAATTTGTTTCAACTCTTCACCGGTTTCGGCATGAGAATATTTTCCATCTTTCTCCACAACCAAATCGGAGGCTACTTTTGCACCCGTAGCAGTTTCGTAGGCAAACGCCAAAATCATCCCCTGGTTGAACAGTTTTTGAAAAGGTTCGCCGGTAGAAACAATTCCTAAATCGAACAATACTTTGTGCCAAAAACGGGAATATAGCAAGTGTAAAACTGCATGTTCGGCACCGCCCACATACAAATCGACGGGCATCCAGTACTGCTCTTTTTTTACATCAAAAATACTCTCAGTATTGTTTGGATCGATGTAACGCAAATAATACCAACACGAACCTGCCCACTGTGGCATTGTATTGGTTTCGCGGCGACCTTTTCTACCATTTTTGTCGGTAACAATCAACCAATCTTCTGCGTTCGAAAGTGGCGATTCGCCAGATTCTCCCGGGGTATATTGTTCTAAGTTGGGCAACGGCAATGGTAAATCATCATCTTCAACCAAAGTAACTTCGCCATCTTCCCAATGTATTACAGGAAACGGCTCGCCCCAATAACGCTGGCGGCTAAAAAGCCAATCGCGTAATTTAAAATTTATGGTTGCTTTGCCTATCTCTTTCGATTCAAGCCATTCAACCGTTTTCTTAATCCCTTCAGATTTATTTAATCCATTAATGTCGAAACCGGTTTCAGTACTTGCCGAATTAATGTACTCACCATCTTCTGTCCAGCATATATTTCCAGCCAGAATTTCTTTCCTCTTTTCCACTTCTTTTGGGTCGAGGATGCAGATTACCGGAATTTCAAATTCTTTGGCAAATTCAAAGTCTCGTGTGTCGTGTGCAGGAACCGCCATAATTGCCCCGGTTCCGTAGCCCATTAAAACATAATCGGCCACCCAAATCGGAATTTGCTGCTTATTTACCGGATTAATTGCAAATCTCCCGGTAAAAACCCCGGTTTTTTCTTTTGCCAAATCGGTTCTATCCAAGTCCGATTTTAAAGCCGATGCTTTTATATAATTTGCGACCGTCTCTTTTTTATCCGCGGTAACAATTTCATTTATTAAATCGTGTTCCGGCGCAATTACCATGTAAGTCGCACCAAACAAGGTGTCAGGACGAGTGGTGTAAACACGTAGTTTTTTGCCTAATCCATCAATTTCAAAGTCAACTTCGGCACCACTCGATTTTCCGATCCAGTTGCGTTGCATGTCTTTTACACCAGCCGGCCAATCCAAATCGTCCAACCCTTCCAACAAACGTTCGCCATAATGCGGAATACGCAACAACCACTGCTTTAAATTTTTACGGGTTACCTGATGCCCACATTTTTCGTGTGCACCATCAGTCAACACCTCTTCGTTGGCACAAACTGTTTTGCACGAATCGCACCACCAAACCTGCGCGTTATCGTAGTATGCCAATCGCTTTTCACCCATATATTTATTAACAGCTTCCGCTCCTTCAGCTTTCACTTCTTCAGGAATTGGAAGCTCCGAAATAGGACGGCCTTTTTTCATGTCGTTGTCGTACCAGGTATTGTACAACTGTTTAAAAATCCACTGTGTCCACTTAAAATATTTTGGGTCGGTGGTATTAATTTCACGATCCCAATCGTAACTTAATCCGATTGCTTTTATTTGCCTGCGGAAATTATCGCAATTTTTCTGTGTAGTGATTGCAGGGTGTGTGCCAGTTTGCATAGCATATTGTTCTGCCGGAAGCCCAAAAGCATCGTATCCGATTGGGTGCAAAACATTAAAACCTTTCATCCGTTTGTAACGGCTCAAAATATCGGTTGCAGTGTAACCCTCGGGATGCCCAACATGCAAACCCGCTCCCGAAGGATAAGGAAACATATCGAGGATATAATATTTGGGCTTCGAATAATCGTCAAATGTTTTAAACGTTTTGTTTTCTTCCCAATATTTTTGCCATTTGGGTTCTATTTCCGCGAAATTATATTCCATTTTATTATTGTTGAATCGGTTTCAAAATTATAAGCGGCAAAGATAAATAATTTGTTGGATAGACATTATTCCCATTAAAATCGTATGGAAAAATTCATCTTTTCCTGACTCCCTTCGTTATTTTTATTTTCCGTAGCTATGGCTACTTAGGGATTGTAATGAAATAACCTGACCGTTTTAACTCGTTCTTTTGCACGCTAACTTCGTTAAAAAGCCTCGCTGTAACTATGGCTATAGCTACGTTTTTTGCCTTGTTATCGCACAAAATAAC
>JAKIST010000031.1 GCA_021648495.1 Draconibacterium sp. | reverse complement strand
TCGAAATAAACTTATTTAAGAATGCTGACAGCAATGGAATATAAAATGGAAACAACATAGACGAGTTTTGTTTGTACGTTTCAAAACCTGATAAATACAAAAGATTTGAAAGATCTTTGGAAGAAATCCAACTCTGTTTTGGTCCCTTCTTTTTTATCCTGATAAACTCGGCAAATTTTATAAACGGTTCCCAAAAAATACTGTAATAGGTAACTATTATTTTTGTTTCCTCGTGACACACTTTTTGCAGCTCTTCAAAAACACTTTGAATATCAGGTAGATACCCAATTAAATTAGAGAGAATTATTACATCGTATTTTTTATCTAACTGAATATTTTCTGCCGAGCTGCAAACAAAATTAATTTCAGGAAATTGCTTTTTTGCTTCGGCAATCATTTTTTCGCTGATATCAATTCCTGTTTTCTCTTTGCCATTAATTTTATCGAGCAATTCTCCTGTTCCACAACCAATTTCAAGAACAGAAGATTCATTTTCAACAAAAAAGTTGCAATAGTTAGTTATACTATTCCAATAATATTTTTTGCCGTTTCTGTACCTAATCCTTGAACTTGCTGCTTGATTAAAATACTCCTTAATGCTTTGTTTCTTATCCTTATAAATGTCCATAATTATCTCTATTTGTTAATTTGGGTAGTTTATTTTATATAATGTTGCTTTTTCATCTTGCCCGATTTCATGTACTTTTAAAAAAACTTTGGGATATTTCATTGATATTATTTGCATATACCGCTTAACAGTAGTGATTGTCCTACTCGTTTTTTTCTTTGAAACTGCTCTTAAATTAGCTTTAATAATATATTTTACATCACTTTCCTTTAAGGAATTGAGTAAAATATCAGGCGAAAAAAGGTTTAATGGCGAAAATTGATTTTTAAGTTTGTTTGAATTTGTTAAATATTTTTCGAGAATATTACTCATTATTTTATCAGTTTCAAATAGAAAATAATATCTGTCAGACATAAACTTATCATTTATGGATTTCCCATGAAAAATACCTGAGATCATATCTCGTTTAAATCTATTTGCTAGTTTATCGTTTACAGATAAAGCATAATAGAACTTGTTACTTTGAAAAAGAGAATCAGTTTCTATGGTAGAAACATTACTAATTCCATAAAAACTCTTTTTACCGTAAATAAATGAAATACCAGGTTTTCTGCAAGCAACAATTGTTGAGTCATCCAATTTTCCAGAATATTCGCTCATTTTCATATAATTTACCCAATCTGGAGTGAACCCATAAAACATATTGCCTTTTAAACTTTGTTTAAGAATCTTTTTGTTTCCTTCAATTTTTTTAATTGTCGTATTTAATGTACTCCCTAAAATTATTACATATAGGAGATAAGGAGCCAATTTTAAAAATTTTATTTTTTGAGATATTGAATAAACACCAGTAAAAAAAGCAATTAGCATAATTGGGAAAACAGGAATAATTAGCCGATCTTGATCCCAAAATTTTTGGATAGTAAAAAAAGTTATTCCTAAAAATATACCAAGATAAATTAAAGAAAAAAGTATATATTTATTCTTTTTAAACACAAAATACAAACCAATAAAAACGAAACAATAAAAAACAATAGTTAGAATCGGTTCAATTGCTGTAGTTTCAAAAGAGCGGAAACCAATAAATCTAAAAAAATGCTTTGAAATGTACAAATTAGAATTATCAATAAATCGTTGTAAAAATCCAACTAAATTCTCTTTCCCCAAAGAAGCCTGATAAGGATGTTTTTGCATTAATGTAACTAATTGCGATGAAAACTGACCTCCTGTTACACCCCAAATATATTTCTTAAGGAAATGAACTAATAAATAGAATGACGTAAATGAAAATAATGAAAATAATAATTTTTTCCACTTAAGTTGAATTAACAAATATGTGCAAAGTGCAAGTATTCCTGCCAATCCAACTGTTCTTGTTAAATAAATAACAACTGTTAAAAGACCAACTAGTAAATAATGTGAGAATTTATTGTTTGGAGTTTCAATAAACTTAAAAATAAAAAAAAAGAAAATAGCCTGTAAAAACATGTAAGAGGATTCGCTAAAAGTAAAAGTTGAGTAATAAGCAACATATGAGTTTATTGCAACAATGATAAATGTAGAAAACAATAAAGTAGGATTTATTCTGTCTTTAAAAGCTTTATAAAAGAAAAAGAAAGAAAATAATAGAAATATTGAAGAAAATATCTTTAAAACAGGTACGGACACACCAAAAACAGCAATAATAGACGATAAAAAAATAGGATAAAGCGGACCCTGCCATGTCGGGAAGGTGCCATTTTTTAGAAAATTATAACCCGATAATATATATGTAGAATCATCTCCTGCCAGATTTACCCTAATATCGAAAAGCCTAAAAAATATAATTATTGAAAAAAGAATAGATAATGCAAAAAGAAAATTAGATTTTGACATTATAAAAAAATCCAATCTTTCATTATATGGTAATCGTTTTGCTTTTTTATTCTTTTTCATTGTTGGGGAATTTCATTTTTTTCTGAAAAATATTAATTTTTTAATGTACCTATAAAAATAATATTATTATCGCCCAATCCAATCTTCTGGATTTAATTTTTGGCTTTCGTACCAAATTTGAAATTTGATGATAGATTTATCGCCGTCGTCTTTATCGAAATAAACCGTACCTATTTCTTGTTTTATAGCTACTTTATCGCCCTTTTTAACCACTACTTCACGTAAATTGGAGTAAACACTTAAGTACTTTCCGTGCCTGATAATTACGGCAGTGTTCCCTCCCGAAATACCAAAAACCCGGCTCACCTCGCCATTAAAAACCGCGCGTACTTTTGCCCCTATTTCGGTGGCTATATTTATGCCGTTGTTTTTAATTTCTACATTAGTTAATACCGGGTGTTGGTGAATTCCAAAGTGTTCTATAATAATTCCCCGCTCCACCGGCCAGGGTAATCTTTTTTTATTTTGGGCAAAATTATCGCCAACCAATTTTTGCTCGGGTGTTAATGCAAATCCAGAGCCCCCGGAATCGCGACTTTTACGCGCTTCTTCTTCAATTATCAACTGAATTTGCCGCTCCAATTTCTGCTCAATACCTTGTTGCTGCTTTAATTTCTTTCGTAATTTTTTTTTCTCATTTTGCAGTTTTGTAAATTCTGTATCCTGCTGTTTTTTTTCGGTTATCAATTGTTGTGCTTCCTTTTGTGTTTCGCCAATTAATTGCTGTTTTTTCGCTTTTTGTTGCTCTAGCTTTACTCTTTTTTCATCTAAAACCAATTGAATAGCTCCAATAATCTCCGACTGGTTTTCGCGATAAGTAGTGTATCTTTTCAAATATAAAAACCTTCGGTGCGCCTGGTTAACGTTTTCTGCCGAAAGCAAAAACAGGATTTTGTCATAAGCATTCCGGTTTCGGTAGGCCGAACGTATTAACTCTGCATATTCTATTTTAATTTGATTAACATCATTCTTGAGCATATCGATGACCATAGAATTATTCGCAATAAATTCCTGATAAAGATTTATTTCGCTGTTAATACTGGAAATAATTGTGTTTCGCTGGCTAATTTTATTTTTTATTAATCGTAAGCTACCAAGAGATGAACGTTCATTTTTTTGAACTTCATTTAGCAAACGGGCAGTATATTCAATCTCTTTTACAGCATCTTGCTTTTTCTTTTGCAAGTCGGCTATCGATTGCGCCCCACAAATTGAACTGAGAATCAGAAAAAAAAAGGTAACAAACAAAATTCTCATCCGAAGTAATTTTTACTTTTTACGAATGTAAGGGATAAGTTCTAATTTACCTTTATTTGCTCGTATTTTTCAGGTATTTTAATACTTAACGAATTTATTTTTTCGGTTGAAAAACCATTCATTCTCATTTTAAGTTTTACTTCATTTTTATCTGAATGAAAACTCATATCGATCATCCCCGGGTAATCTTTATTCTTAATTTCAACAAAATCATCAAAATCCATATTCATTGTTCGATCGTTGGTTCTGTCGTTAATAATTAACTTGGTCAGCTCAAAATTAACAGGGTTAAAATACATTTTCTGAAGTATCAAAGCATTGTCGTCCAAACGTTTCATGCGTCGCTCGATTTTGCCTGTTTTTTCCTTCTCCTCCATCTTTAAAATTTTCCTTGTTTTCTCCGACTGAAGTACATACATCCCTCCTTCTATAAAAGAATCGAAAGTCTTAAAATCCTTGTTTTTAGAGTCGTTGCGATACGAAAACGCGTTGTTCGAAAGAATACATTGAATGATAGCAAAATCGAGGTCGATATTCAAAAAACTGCTTAAATAAGAGTAATCGTCAACAAAATAATTTCGATCGATATAATTCACATATTTTACACTGTCAGGAGTTAGCAAAACCCTACCAACAGGTACTTTCAGCTTGCTAATAGAAACCAATATTTTTTCATCTTTTATAGCTTTCAAACTAACATTAAAATTGGTTTTAGTTTGCTTACTTGAAAATTGACAATTGATGCGTTTTATTGTGAAATATTTATAATAAAATGCGTTCTGTTCCACTTTTTTAAGGAGTTTACCCGTGCTGATTGGTTTTGCAACTGCCATTTGTAATTCGCGGGAAGTGCGGCATGAGGTAAACCAAACAGCAATAAATAAAAATACAATTACAGGAAATTTAATTACTCGGATACTGGTCATTTTTACTGTTCAATATATTTTTGTTCCTTTATTTTCCGCAACAAAACTTCAGAATTTCCACCGTTATCCTTCGCTTTTCCCCAAAATTCCTTTGCCTCATCTATCTTTTTTAACATAAATAAAATATCGCCGTAATGTTCGAGTAAAGTTGCATTCTCGTCGCCTCCATTTTTAATGGCCGACTCCATGTAAAATTTTGCAAGTGTATAATCTCCCTTCTTAAACAACACCCACGCATAGGTGTCGAGGTAAGTAGCATTATCGGGAAATTGTTCGACAACTCGTCCGCTCATTCGTTCAGCTTTGTCCAAATTGCTGCCATCCAACGATAAGTAATAGGCGTAATTATTTAGTGCAACATAATTTTCGGGGTCTAAAGCAACAGCTTTGTCAAACAATTTAAAGGCCTCTTGTTTTTTGTTTAGTTTATATTCCCCTTCACCTTTTAACATTAAAAACTGGCCTTGCAATTGTGGGTTATCAACTATTAATTCTAAACCCTCGTCGGACACAGTAACTGTTTCTTCAAATTTTTCCAACTGGATACAAGCTACTGCATGTAAAAAATATCCTTGTGGCTGGTTTGGAAAAAGTTCGATAGTTTCTTTGCTATGTTTATAAAGATCGTCCCATGTTTGTAAGTCGTTATCGATAAACAACACCCGTTCCCAGGTTGGGTAATCATCTTTTTTAATTTTCAAAGCTTTCAGCAGTACAGTTTTAGCCTCTGCAAGTTTTTGTTTTTTAATTAAACTTTCGGCATAAACCGAATATACCATAAATTCATTAGGGTGTTTTTCCAAAAGAATTTTAATTAATTCCCCCTCCTTTTTGTCTGTTAATTTCGATTTATCCCGGTTTGAAGTTAACATCAAATACAATTGCAACTTGTTTTTGATATCGACATTATCGCTGTAAAAACCCTTTTTCGTTTCTTCAAACGATTTTTCCATATCACCGTTTGACATGTAATAATTGGCCAACGAAAAGTGTACAAACCCATTCTCCGGTTCAATTTTCAAAATCTTATTGTAATATTTTAAAGCATTTTCTTTATCTCCCTGGCTCTGATACAAATCGGCCAGCAGTCCATAGTATTTTGGTTCATCGGGAGCAAACTCAATCAACTTTTCAATTTCTTTAAAAGCACTATCTATTTTGCCCTCCGCAACAAATAATTGCTGTTTTGCCACCGAAATTTGTTCGTTAATTCCCGTCATTTTTTCCATTGTATCGTAAGTTGCAATGGCTTCGTCATATTTTTTAGCATTGGCCAACAAAGTTGCTTTTGTATATAAATACTCCATGTTTTCAGGGTCGCCTTTCAAAAGATCTGTATAAATATCTGCTGCCTCTAAAAATTTATTCGACTGCTGATAAATTTGACCCAACAAAAGTTTGTACCATTTATTGCCTGGATTAATGTTTATTGCCTTTTCAAGCAATAAAGAAGCACTTGTAAAATCGTTGTTTGAGGCATGGATATTTGCCAACTCGTACATGGCTGCCGAAGAGTTTGGATCTATTGCCAAACAACTCGATAAAAGTTGAATGACTTTTTGTGCGTTACCAAACATTTTTTGTTTCAACGCTTCCACAAACAAATATTCAAATTCTTGTTGTTTTTGCTCGTCCAGTTCTTCCGACGGCTTATCGATTGCCGCATTAATTACCTCTTGTTTTGTTATTTTTTTTGTCCCTGAACAAGAAACCATTGCAATCAATAAAATAACAACACTTAACTTTTTTATCATCTTTCTAATCTTAAAATCCCTGTTTAAAACAAGGCTGGTTTCATAAAGTTGCAAAGAAAACCCCATCTGCAATTCCTTTTTAACAATAAGTAATGGGATTCAAAACATCTTTACTTTTTTCCTGTGTGACCAAAACCACCTGCCCCCCTATCCGTTTTGTCCAACATTTCAACCAAATTCCATTTTACTGTTTTGTGGGCAGCAATTACCATTTGACATATCCGCTCCCCATTTTCTATAACAAAATCGTCTTGAGAAAGGTTAATTAGAATTATCCCAATCTCTCCCCGGTAATCTGCGTCAATGGTTCCAGGTGTATTTAATACGGTAATTCCTTTTTTTAATGCCAATCCACTTCTTGGACGAATTTGCGCCTCAAAACCTTGCGGCAATTCAATAAATAAACCAGTTGATATTAATTTCCGCTCCAACGATTTTAACACAACCGGCTCCTGTAAACTGGCACGCAAATCCATTCCTGCCGACATTACCGTGCTATAAGCCGGCAACTTATTATTCGATTTATTAACTATTTTAACCTGCATTCAAACTTTATTCTTTAAAAGAACCGCAAATATATAGATTTATAAAGATTTTGCACATTGAATTAACAATATTTAAACTATTGAATTAATAATTCAACCTATTGGATACCAACTAAATAATCATTAAGTTCGTCATAATTTCATCTGAAATAAACAAACCTTTTGGTGTTAAAGTAAAATTTTCATCCTTTTGAAATACCAAATCTGTTAACCTGTACTTTTCTATATTTTTTTTGAAATACTTCGCTTTTTCCTCTCCAAAATTCCTTTGGATCGAATCTATTGAAACGCCCCAAATTGTACGGATTCGAGTTAAAATATATTCGTTATATTTTTCGTTATCGCTTAATATTTCTTCTTCAAAATACGAATGATTGTTTTCAATTGCCTTAATATAACTTTCGACATGCGAGACATTCCAACGTCTGGATACCCCATTAAACGAGTGCGCCGAAGGTCCCAGCCCTAAATAATTTTTGCCTAACCAGTACGAAGTATTGTGTTTTGAATACATTTTATTTTTTGCAAAATTAGAAATTTCGTATTGTTGAAAACCATTTTTTTGAGCCGCCTCTATCAACAGGTTAAACTGCTCAATACTGTCAACTTCTTTTAACACTTTTAAAGTTCCTTTTTTTAACCACGTATAAAAAGCTGTTCCTTTGTGATACGTTAAATGGTAGGCTGATAAATGTTGAACAGGTAGTTGAAATACTTGGTTTAAGCTGGCACTCCAGTGTTCGTTTTTTAAATTTGGCAAGCCGTAAATTAAATCAACACTAATATTAATAATCCCTGTTTCTATTGCATTTTCAACCGATGCAACTGCCTGGTTTGCATTGTGCCGACGGTTCATTTTTTCTAAATATTCATTTTGAAACGATTGGATACCAATACTTAACCTATTAATTCCAGCTTTGTAAATACTTTTTAAATAGGAAATGGTTAAATCATCGGGATTTGCTTCAAATGTAATTTCAACATCCGTAGCAACCTGAAATTCCTTATAAATTAAATTTAAAATATCTATTAATTCATTATCCTTTAAAACCGAAGGTGTTCCGCCCCCAAAATAGATGGTTTCAATTGGTTTGTTTTTAAGGTAATTTTTACGCTTTAATATCTCCTTTTTTAAAGTAGAAAGATATTGCTCGGTTAACGATGTGTTTACTGTTTTATAAAAATCGCAGTAATAGCACTTTTGCCGGCAAAATGGAATATGAATGTAAATACCTGACATATTTTACTTTATTCAAAACGAGATTATTAATTTTACTTTATTCAAAACGAGATTATTAACAAATAATCCTATCAAACATTTTAATTTTGCTGAAATTAGAAAGATAGAAGTAAACTTTCATTTACCGACTCTCGTTTTTTCTATTATATTTTACATAAAAAACAATTATCTTGTGGCTGTTAAGAATATAATTTTTGCAATAGGGAGTTCGTTTTCCCCGAAAATAACACCGTATGAAATACATCCATTTTTGGAAACCTTTTTTATGGCTGGCAATTATTTGCTACGGACTTTTTATACCCGCCAATGAACTTCCAACCAGCACTTTATTCAATATCCCCTACTTCGATAAACTGGTTCACTTTTCCTTGTTTTTTGTACTGTGCGTACTTTTTTTTAAACCTTTTAAAAAGTTAAATTTAAAACATTATTATCTGGCTCCGGCAAGCTCAATTTTACTTGGGTTACTTCTGGAAACTTCGCAACACTTAGTAACAATTTCGCGCAGCAGCGACTTTTACGATTTTCTGGCAAACGCAAGCGGAATTGCTGTTGCAACACTTTTTTATTTTCTGCTTATTTCTAATAAAAAGTGGGAAATACTTTTCTAACCTTATTAATTCATGAGTTTTTCGTTTTGAGAGGTCAAAATACAAAGAATAAAGGGAAGCGCAGATTTGCGGCTCCTTAGCTATTTTGAGAAACGAATCCCGATTTTTTTCGATAGTCTTTATTCAAAGGGGTTGTAATGAAATAACCTAAGCGTTTTAACTCGTTCTTTTGCACGCTAACTTCGTCAATTCCAGTCATGTTATTTCTTCACAAACCCTGAATAGTTTGTCTTTGTAATAGAAAAATTTGTTAATTATTCAGGCTAAAGTGTTACAAAGTCTTCGTACTTGTGGATATCCCCTCTAATTATCTCCAGGGTAGTATCTTTATAAAAAGTACAAATTTCTGTACGTAATTTCTCGTATTGCGCATGAATTGGGCACAATGGTTTAGACGGATCGTGCGTTTGGCAAGGTTCCAAACTAATCAAACAGTTGGTGAAAAACTCTTCTCCATCTACTTTAGTTACAATATCCCAAAGCGATATTTCCGATGCTTTTTTTGCCAAAGCAAAACCACCATTCGGTCCTTTTGTAGAAACCAATATTTTTTGTTTCACCAAATTTTGAAGGATTTTTCCTAAGAATGGTGAAGATAAACTCAGATCTTCCGAAATCTTTTTTATGCCAATCCGCTTATTCTCTTCCGAAAAATTTCCGAGATAAATAAGGGCTCGTAACGCATACTTACAGGTGTTTGATAACATTTTATGTTTATTTTAAATTAACTTCCACTTTTTACTAAACGAATTTTTGGCAAAGACAGGAAATTCCTTTTCTTTTCCCAAAACATCCTTGTTTATTTTTACCAATTTATTTTTCACCCAACCATTTACAATATCTATATTTTTACGCTTTTTGAACGCCCACTCGTAACCTTTCATTCCGACATTCCATGCAAAACTGCTATGGTTTTCTTCCACACTTCTTTTACGGTTTAACAAAAGCAATTCGTGCAAAGGGATTTTTACCGGGCAAACCTCTGTACAAGCCCCACAAACCGTACAAGCAAAACTTAAATGATTATATGCTTCGAACCCTTTAAAAAACGGGGTAATTACCGAACCTATTGGTCCGCTGTATGTAGTGTTGTACGTGTAACCTCCCACATTTTTATATATTGGGCAGGTATTTAAACAAGCTCCGCACCTGATACATTTTAAAGCTTTAAAATGCTTTTTTTCAGTTGCTATTTCAGAGCGTTTGTTGTCTAATAATACAATTACCATTTTTTCGGGTCCATTGCTTTCATTTTTCCTTTTTGGCCCTGTCAACAACGAATTATAAACCGTTATTTGTTGCCCGGTCCCCAATGCCGAAAGCAATGGAAACATGAGTTGCAAGTTGTTTATTGATGGAATAACTTTTTCAATTCCGGCAATTACAATGTGAACTTTGGGGAACGAAACAGACATAAAACCATTCCCTTCGTTTTCGGTTAAAGCCACTCCCCCAACATCGGCAACCAAAAAATTAGCTCCGCTTACCCCAATTTCTGCGGAAGTAAATTTTTTGCGGAGTTTTTTTCGAACAAAAAGTGTAATTTCTTCTGGCGTTGAATTGGGGGGTGTATTAAATTTTTCATTAAAAAGCTCTGCCACATCCTCTTTTGATTTGTGCATTGCCGGGGTTAAAATATGATATGGTTTTTCACCTGCCACTTGAACAATAAATTCGCCCAAATCTGTTTCAACAGGTTCAAATCCAGCCTTTTCAAGATTTTCATTTAATTCAATTTCTTCTGAAATCATCGATTTGCTTTTAACCAATAATTTTGCCTGGTTTTTATTTAAAACATCAATAATTTCTGAAACAGCTTCGTCCCCGTTTCTTGCCCAAACAACCTCAATTCCATTGTTAATGGCATTTTTTTCAAATTCCAAAAGATAATAAGAAAGATTGGCAACTACTTTTTCTTTTAAATAGGAAGCACGTTGTTTTGCCAGTTCCATATTTCCATAACGAAGTTTTCCCTTCTTAACCGATTCATCGTACCTCGAAATATTAAAATTTAAAGTTTCCCGATGTTTTAAGTCGGATGCGATTTTGGAATCTTCGAGAAATATTTTTTTTAATTTAGACATTAATTATTTTAACGGAATTTGTGCCACTCTCCTTGCGTGGCGTCCACCTGCAAATTCGGCAGATAAAAAAGCTTCAACAATTGCAATTGCCTCTTCATCGGAAACAAATCTTCCGGGAATAGAACAAACATTCGCGTTATTGTGCTGAATTGCCAAAGTTGCAATTTCGGCATTCCAGCAAATTGCCGAACGTACTTTCTGATGTTTATTGGCTGCTAAACTAATTCCCTGCCCGCTTCCACAAAAAGTTATTCCAATTTCGTACGCCCCGCTATCTATGGCATTTCCAATTAAATGGCCATAAACAGGATAATCCACACTCTCTTCAGAGAAACACCCAAAGTCTTTAATTTTAATTCCTTTCTCTTTTAAATAACCAAGAATAACCTGCTTTTTTGCAAATCCGGCATGGTCGCTTGCAATTGCAATTACCTTTCCTGTAAAATCCCTCATTTTACAAATTTAATACTTTTTCATATTTATTTCTTTTTATTCATTTTAAATAAGCGGTTTAACTCGTTTTTTTCTAATATAAATATAGAAATTATAAAAATGAACATAAAAATTGTATGGCTGGCATATTTTATAACTGGTGCCAATGTAACGGTATAAAATGAAGTTACATATAGTATTCCCGCTATTAAAAAATAGGTGAAAATGCGTTTTAAATTGTATGGAATTGGATAGTATTTCTGCCCAAAAAAGTAGGAAACAATCGTCATTCCAAAAAAGCAAATTAATACGGCAAATGCCGAACCCTTGTATCCAAAAACAGGTATTAAAATAACATTTAAAGAAATGGTAATTATTGCCCCTCCCACCGAAATATATGCTCCATAACGTGTCATGTCGGTTAATTTATACCACATTGAAAGTGTAAAATAAATTCCAAAAAACAGGTTGGCCAGCAATATTACCGGCACAATTGAAAAGCCTTCGTAATAGGCAACATTTCGTACAATTAATTTAATTACATCAATGTAAAGCACCATGCCCAAAAAAATAAGTAAACCAAAAATCACAAAATATTTCATGATTGTAGCATACATTATTTTATGATCTTTTTCTTTCGCCTGTGAAAAAAAGAAGGGTTCGAATGCATATCGAAAGGCCTGTATAAACATATTCATTAAAACGGCAACTTTTACCCCAGCACCATAAATACCGAGTTGTGCCATCGGATTTTGACTTTCGGGCATTAAAAATGGAATTAAAATTTTATCTATATTCAGGTTTGCAACTCCTGCCAAACCAACAATTAAAATAGGAAAGGAGTAACTCAACATTTTATATAGAAGTTTTTTATCAAATTGATATGAAATTCTAAACATATCAGGGAGCAACATCAACAATGTAATTGCAGAGGCCAGCAGATTAGATATAAAAACATAACCAACACCAATATCTGCTGAATAAATTGCCTGAATAAATGAATTGTGATTGTTGGCTGTTAATTTTGGACAAACCAGTAAAAAAAACAGGTTAAACGAAATGTTCGCACCAATATTTACCAATTTTATAAATGCAAATTTAAGCGGCCTGTTTTTTAAACGTAATTGTGCAAAAGGAATAGCTGTTAATGCATCAATTGCCAAAATAATTGCTAACCACAAAATATATTCAGGATGATTTTGATAATTTATTAATGCAGCCAAATTATTTTTAAAAAATACAACTAAAACAATAAAAAGCGATGAAGTAAAAAATAAAGCAATTAACGATGTGGAATATACTTTTTCGGGATTTGAATTGTTTGAGGCAAACCGAAAAAATCCCGTTTCCATTCCGTAAGTTAAAAACACCATAAAAATGGCAACATACGAATATAAATTGGTAACAATTCCATAAACATCGGGCGTAAATAAAACAACATAAAGTGGCATTAACCACCAGTTCATAAAACGCCCAATAATGCTGCTCATTCCATAAATGGCAGTGTCGCCGGCTAATTTTTTAAATGAATTCAATTGATTATTATTTTTAACAAAGTAAGTTTATTAATTTTATCTTTGAAAATAAATTGTATTCAATGAAACGTTCAGCATTTCCATTATTACTTGTATTTTTCCTGTTAATTAACTTTTTTTCTTGTTCAAACACACCTAAACGCCCGCGTAAACCGGTAAGTACAATTACTGTTAGGCCAATAAAAAGGAATTATGTATATGGCGAAAAAGTTTCGGTAAATGTAAAAACTAAACTTAAAGATGGTGAAATAGAAAACATTAAACTTTATTATAATAATCAACTCTTAAAAGAGGGTACAAGCTTAAATTTTACTGTTGATGGGATTGAAATAAAAACTTTGGGAACCAGTAATTTTAAGGTAGAAGCTTTGAAAACAGATGCTTTAAAAAATTCAAGGGTAAAAACTATTCTTGCGGTTTCAAATGAGACTCCTAAAAATTTAACTTATAAAATAGTAAATAATTATCCCCATTCAAAAAAATACTACACGCAGGGCCTTGAATTTTACAATGGATTTTTATACGAAGGAACAGGTGAATACGGTTCTTCCGGGCTTTTCAAAATTAAGCTGACCAATGGAAATGCCGTTCAATCGTACCACATGCCTGATAAATATTTTGGGGAAGGGATTACAATTTTAAACAACAAAATTTACCAACTGACATACAAAGCTCAAGAAGGTTTTATTTACAATTTAAAAGATTTTGCCGTAATCGACAGTTTTCAATATAAATCGAAACAAGGGTGGGGCCTTACAAACGATGGGATCAACTTAATTATGAGCGATGGTACACAATTTTTAACCTGGTTAAACCCGGAAGATTTTTCTGTAATTAAAAAAGTTGAAGTAGCGAATAATAAAGGTATTTTAAATAATATTAATGAATTGGAATATATTAATGGAACAATTTACGCCAACTTATATACAACAAATATTATTGTTCAAATTGAACCGGAAACAGGTAAGGTAATGTCAAAAATAAATATTGACGGAATAATTAATATGTACCATAATAGAGCGGATAGGATTGATGTATTAAATGGAATTGCTTACGACAAAAAATTGGATAAGATATTTATTACCGGTAAATTGTGGCCCCGGCTTTTTGAAGTAGAATTTATTGAAAAACAGTAGTGAGTAATTAGAGATAGTATTTAAATCAAAACTGATAAAACTTTATTTAATTTTAGTATTTAAGCATTCAATTAATCAACCTTTTATTTAAAACAGGGAAGGAGGATCTCCGTATTTTATACGACCTAAATGTTTATAAGCCAAATCTGTAACTTCTCTTCCACGAGGCGTTCGTTTAATAAATCCCTCTTTAATTAAAAAAGGTTCATAAACTTCTTCAATGGTTCCACTGTCTTCGCTAACTGCTGTTGCAATAGTAGAAATCCCCACCGGCCCTCCTTTAAATTTATCTATAATACAAAGTAAAATACGGTTGTCCATTTCGTCCAATCCATATTTGTCTATATTGAGTGCTTTTAACGAATATTTTGTTATTTCCATATCAATGCTTCCATTGCCTGTTACTTGGGCAAAATCGCGTACCCTACGCAACAATGAGTTGACAATACGAGGTGTACCTCTGCTTCTAAAAGCAATTTCTTTTGCTGCATCACCAGTAATATTAACATCTAAAATTCTTGCTGAACGTTTTACAATTCCTGTAAGTACATCAGCATCATAATATTCTAAATGCGAGTTTATTCCAAATCGCGCCCGCAAAGGGGAAGTTAACAAACCTGAACGGGTAGTTGCCCCTATTAAAGTAAACGAATTTAATTCCAATTGAACAGAACGTGCGCTGGGACCTTTATCAATCATTATATCAATTCTGAAATCTTCCATTGCCGAATACAAATACTCTTCAACAATTGGAGATAATCGATGTATTTCGTCAATAAAAAGTACATCATTTTCCTCAAGGTTTGTAAGCAAACCAGCCAAATCGCCAGGTTTATCCAAAACCGGTCCCGAAGTAATTTTAATACCTACATCCAATTCTTTGGCAATAATATTAGATAAAGTAGTTTTGCCCAATCCCGGTGGTCCGTGTAAAAGCACATGATCCAACGATTCGCCACGCATTTTAGCTGCTTGCACAAAAATTTTAAGATTTTCAACAATCTGATTTTGCCCACTAAAATTTTTAAATTGTAATGGCCTTAATTTTTTATCCAGCTCATCGTCATTATCAGAAAACGACTCGTTCCTTATATCTAATTCTATTGTCATTTTTCCTATTTATTGCTAAAGAATTGGTTAATTTTCTCATATAATTCAATTGCTGTAAATGGCTTGGATAAATAATCATTCATTCCAGCTGCCAAACATTTATCGCGTTCGTTATCTAATGTATTTGCTGTTATAGCCACAATTGGAATAGGGTTTTCAATATTTCTTTCTTTTTCTATTTTACGTATTTCAAAAGTAATTTCGAAGCCGTTTAAATCGGGCAGCATAATGTCCATTAAAATAAGATCGAATGTATTATTTTTGAATTTATCAATGGCATCCATACCATTAATAACAGCAGTAATATCATATTTGTATTTTCTCAAATTAAACATTACCACCTTTTGATTTAATAAGTTGTCTTCAACTAAAAGTATTTTCAAGGTTTGTAGTATTATATATATTCTTAATTTATACAAATATAAAAAGTAATATTAATTATAATATGCTGTTAGTACATGTTAATTTTTATTTTTAAATTTTTATGAATAGAAAGTAAACAGTTTTTTAGTGTGGTTTTACACATTTTTTTATGGAGTAAATTGTTAAAAGTTAATTTAATAACTTTAGTTTTTAACAACTGTTCATACAATTATTTTTTATAAATTTCAGCTATTAACAAGTTAATAAGATGTGCAAACAAAACAGTTAAATAATGAAATAATTTGGTAGTTTATTGCACCATTAATATATATGTAAAAAAGTAGGAGGAATGCAAATATTCTATTAAAAGGTTACTTTTGTTTTATTAGCAATTTTCGCTGGTTTATTAACAAAAGCGTTTTTTGTAAGATATTGTAAAATAAGTGATTAAAATTTATGACTAAAAATTTCAACATACTTGTTCATAAGCTTAATTCTTTCAAGCGAAAGTACTATTTATATAAATTACTGAAAGGGTTCGTATTAACGTTATTTTTTCTTTTAGCTGTATTTACAGCCTTTTCGTTGCTTGAATATTTGGTTTATTTGTCTTCAGAAATAAGGAAGGTTATTTTTTATGGATTTTTATTTTTTGCTTTTTTAATTATTTTACAATTTATAGGAATCCCAATTTTAAAGCTTGTTCATATTTTAAAGCCCATCGATTTAAAATCTACTACCGTACTCATTCAAAAGCATTTTTCTGAAATAAAAGATAAATTATTTAATATAATTGAATTGTCTGATTTTAATGATAATCAATATTCAAACGATATTGTTTTGGCAAGCATAGATCAGAAAATCAATGAATTAAAAATATTCAATTTTAACGATGCAATTCAATTTAAAAATATACGAATTGTAGGTATTTACTTTATTGTCAGTATTTTAGTGTCAATAGGGATACTTTTGGTAAATAAAAATGTTTTTATTGATTCCACAAACCGGTTGATACATTATAATACGGTTTTTGTAAAACCTGCGCCATTTGCTTTTAATTTAAAAAATTCAGTTTTACAAGTTAAAAAGGGCGATTCGTTTACAATTAATGTTGAAACAGAAGGAGAGGAAATTCCGCAAATAATTTATATTAATATTGGAGGAAATAATTATCTGATGAAAACTTCGTCCGTTGGGGTTTTTGAATTTGAAATGGCTTCTGTAATTAATACTGTTCAATTTTATTTTACCGATTTGAAATTTAATTCTCAGGTTTTTAATTTGCAACTTCTTCCAAAACCGGGGATTATAAAATTTACAACATCTGTAACGCCACCTCCTTACACCGGAATTAAAAATCAGATATTTAAAAATATAGGCGATTTGCAGGTACCGAATGGTACAAAAATAGAGTGGAATTTTAATGGAATTGATGTTGATTCGCTCTATTTAATATTTAAGGATTCAACAAAAATTACTGCTTCTCCATTAAACAATGGTTTTTATGTTGCTTCAAAAGTTTATAAATCAACCAATTATAATGTTTTCATTCAAAATAAAATTACTAAACCCGAGTTAGCATTAACTTATTCAATTGAAGTAATTCCCGATCTGTTTCCCGAAATTCAAGTCAATCAAATAAACGATTCCCTTCAATTAACCCGCTTCTTTTTTAAAGGTGTAATTGGCGACGATTATGGTTTTTCAAATTTACGTTTTCATTACAATATTAATAATTCAGATTCTATCGTTCCTATTCCTTTTGTGCGTAATTTAAACGATCAGGAGTTTTATTTTAGTTTTGATTTTAATGAATTAAAACTCACGGAAGGAACTGTTTCATATTATTTTTCGGTTAGCGATAACGATGTTGTAAATAATTATAAAACAACTACTTCCGATAATTTTATATTTAAATATCCTGATAGGGAAGAAATTATAATTAATGATAAAAAACAATTTGAAGCCTTACAAAAACAATTTGAAGAGAGCAGAAAATTGGCCAAAGATATTAAGGAGGATTTAAAAAGCCTACAATTAAAAAATATGGACACCAGTGTTTCGGAGTGGGAAAAAATGCAAATGGTGAACGATATTATTTCAAAACAGAATAAGTTGGAACAACTTTATGATCAATTAAAAAAGGACAATGAAAAGCTAAACAATTATAACAATTCATTTAATCAGCAAAATGAGGAAATGGTTGAAAAGCAAAAGCAGATTGAGAAATTATTAGAGGAAGTTTTTACTGATGAATTGAAAAAGTTAATGGAAGAGTTTAATAAACTCGCTGAAAAATTCGATAGCAAAAAATTAAACGAATTGTCGAAAGGCATGGATTTATCTTATGAAGATTTACAAAAACAGTTGGACAAAAATCTTGAATTGTTGAGGAAAATGAAGATTGAACAAAATCTTCAGAATGTAATAGATGAGGTAAATAAAATGGCCCTTGACGAAGAAAAGATGGCACAGGAAATTAGTGAAAAGAAAAATTTTGAAGAGGTTAAAGAAAAAGCGGAAAAGCACCAGAAAGATTTAAAACAGTTAGAAAAACAATTAAGCGATGCTTTGAAAATGAATGATGAATTAAAAAAGCCTTTAAATTTTGATGATTTTGATGAAGATTTTGATGAGGTTGATAAAAATATGGAAAATAGTAAGGAAGAATTAAGTAAAAGGAATAAAAAGAAATCAGGTTCGAGTTTAAAAAGTACTTCAGAAAAATTGAAAGATCTTGCTTTTGGGATGCAACAAATGTTAGATATGAACACGATGGAGCAAAATATGGAAAACATTGAAAATTTAAAGCAAATATTAAGCAATTTAATTTTTCTTTCTTTTTCGCAAGAGAAAATATTTTCAGATTTACAAGGCATAAATTCTTACGATCCGCTACTTGTTCAACTAAATCAAAGACAGAAGAAAATACTCGACGAAAGTAAAATTGTAAAAGATTCGTTATATGCACTTGCCATGCGCACTCCTCAAATTTCGAGTATGGTAAATAATGAATTGTTAGCTATGGAATTGAATTTAAATAAAGCGAACCAACAAATGCAGGAGGCACTTTTTGCAAAAGCAAGGGTAAGCCAGTTGTTTGTTGTTACGGCCATAAATAATTTGGCTTTAATGTTGAACGAATCGCTCGAAAAAATTGAGGAGCAGATGGCAAATGCAAAACCGGGCGACCAGGAATGTGAAAATCCAGGTGGAAAAGGAAAATCTGGTTTGAGTTCGATGAAAGAGTCTTCTGAGAGTATAAAACAGCAACTCCAGAAAATGATAGACGAGATGAAAAATGGACAAGGTAAAAATATGAGCCAGAAAATGGGGCAAAGTTTAATGCAACATGAAATGATGCAACAAATGTTGCGCGACCTTATGAATAATGGAAGTGTAGGTAGTGGAACTAAACAGAAGTTACAACAAATAGACAATATGTTGGAGCAAAACCGCAAAGAGTTAATGAATAAAAGGATTAATGCTCAAACGGTAGCACGACAAAACTTAATTACTACACGATTGTTGGAAGCTGAAAAGGCGGAAATGGAGCGTGATTATGAAAATAAAAGAGAATCGGAAAGTGCGGACGAGTTTTACAGTAAGCCCTTTAAGTTTTTTGAGTATAAAGGAAAAGAGAATTTTACCATCGAATATTTAAATAGGAACGCGCATAAATTGAATAATTTCTATATAAATAAATATAAACAATATTTAAACAACATTGAAAAAAGTGGTAATAGGTAACCCTCCTA
>JAKIST010000030.1 GCA_021648495.1 Draconibacterium sp. | reverse complement strand
CTGTTCAGCACATTCTCAATCTGAAAGGAAAAAGGCTTAGACCACTTATGGTCTTATTATCCGCAAAAGGATTTGGAATAAGCCAAGAAAATGCAATGTCAGCAGCTGTCGCAGTAGAAATATTTCATAATTTTACGTTGGTTCATGATGACATTATGGACAAAGCTGAATTGCGAAGAGGAACAATAACGGTTCATGAAAAATACGGCTTAGACAGAGCTATAGTGACAGGGGATGCTATGTTTCCGTTGGCTGTAAGCCTTTTAATCAAGACGCATCCTGAAAAAGCGAAGTCGCTAATGGAAGTTTTCAATAAAATGGCTAGCGAAGTGATGGAGGGTCAACAATTTGATATGGATTTTGAAAAACGGCTGGATGTTTCGGAATTGGAATATTTAGAAATGATACGGTTGAAAACAGCCGTTTTGCTGGCTTGCAGTTTAAAAGCCGGGGCTCTTTTGGCAAAAGTAAATATTGAGGTTGCAAATCAACTCTATGATTTTGGTATAAACCTGGGCTTGGCTTTTCAATTGCAAGACGATTTACTGGACTCTTTTGGTGACCAAAAAACATTTGGGAAAAGAATAGGAGGGGACATCCTTGCCAACAAAAAAACCTTCTTATTAATAAAGGCGATGGAAAGTGCAACCGGAACCTTTAAAACTGATTTATTAAATTGGGTCAATAAAAAAAGTTTTATCGAGGAAGAAAAAATATCTTCAATAAAAAGAATCTATAATCAACTCAATATGAAAGAATTAATTCGAAATAAAATAGACTATTATTTTCAGGAATCTATTAAAATTATGGGGAAGATTCCGGTTGACCAAAACAAAAAACAAGCCCTTGTGGAATTGTGCAATCAGATACTAAAACGTGACTATTAACCTGAGTCCGATTTAAAATATTCACACAGCTTCAGAAAATTTTATTGGCGACAACTCAAATTTTCGATGGACTATCAGGATTCCGTCAGCCGGATGAAGCAGTATCCGGTAAAATTTTCGAAGCCTGCTTGTGGGAAAGCCGATAGTGCACAATCTTTAAATTCAAAAAACTTCGAAATAACCTGTTATTACTTCATTTTTTTAATCCAAATATTGAACACTATTGGCTTTCTATGTAAAATATTTTATTTCGAACTCAGATTATTAAGAAATTAATATATGCTTTACAAAACAATAAATTTCGTTGGACAAACCCAAAACAATGCTAATTTTGTTGGGTGTTATAAATATTTATTGTAATCTTTCTAAAATTCTAATCATATATGGCTCAGAACATTGGAAAAATCATTCAGATAATTGGCCCTGTAATTGATGTAAGCTTTGAAATGGAAGGAGGTGAGCTACCTGCTATTAACCATGCACTGGAAGTTACCTGCGAAGGAAAAGAAAATTTGATAATTGAGTGCCAACAACATATTGGTGAAAATACAATTCGCTGCGTAGCAATGGATGCTACCGATGGGTTAAGGCGCGGAATGGATGTTACCTCGAAGGGAAGCCCAATAATAATGCCCAAAGGAGAAGTAGCCCTGGGCCGTTTGCTGAATGTTGTTGGTGACTCAGTTGATGGTTTAGAACAACTACCAAAAGATGGTTTAAACATTCATAACAAACCTCCAAAATACGAAGACTTAACAACTGAATCCGAAGTCCTTTTTACAGGAATTAAGGTAATCGATTTAATTGAACCTTATGCAAAAGGAGGAAAAATTGGCTTGTTCGGTGGTGCTGGTGTTGGAAAAACAGTACTAATACAGGAGTTGATTAATAACATTGCGTTGGCACACAGTGGACTTTCAGTTTTTGCCGGTGTTGGAGAACGTACACGCGAAGGGAACGACCTGTTACGCGAAATGATTGAAGCCAACATTGTTGATTATGGCGAGGAGTTCAAAGAATCGATGGAAGATGGTGGTTGGGATCTTTCGAAAGTAGATCCCGAAAGATTAAAAAAATCGAAGCTTGCCATGGTTTTTGGGCAAATGAACGAACCCCCGGGTGCTCGCGCCCGTGTGGCATTGTCGGGATTAACCATTGCTGAAAGTTTACGCGATGGCGATGGTTCATCGGATGGCGGACGCGATATTCTATTTTTTGTTGATAATATTTTCCGGTTTACCCAGGCAGGTTCCGAAGTGTCGGCACTATTAGGGAGGATGCCTTCGGCAGTTGGGTACCAGCCCACACTGGCTTCGGAAATGGGAGTGATGCAAGAGCGGATTACCTCCACAAAAAGGGGGTCTATTACTTCGGTCCAGGCAGTTTATGTACCTGCCGATGACTTGACCGACCCTGCTCCGGCAACAACTTTTGCCCATTTGGATGCAACAACAGTACTTAGCCGTAAAATCTCGGAATTGGGTATTTATCCTGCGGTTGACCCACTTGATTCAACTTCACGAATTTTAACCCGCGAAATTGTTGGCGATGAACATTACGATTGTGCACAGGATGTAATTATGCTTCTACAACGTTACACCGAGTTACAAGATATTATTGCCATTTTAGGTATGGACGAACTTTCAGAAGAAGACAAATTGGTTGTTCACCGCGCTCGTCGGGTTCAACGCTTCCTTTCGCAACCTTTCTTCGTTGCAACACAATTTACCGGGCTCGAAGGAAAATTGGTTTCTATTGAAGATACAATAAAAGGATTCAGGATGATTATGAATGGGGAAGTGGACCAATATCCTGAAGCTGCATTTAACCTTGTTGGAACCATTGACGAAGCCATTGAAAAAGGTGAGAAAATGTTGGCTGAAAACTAATCCTGAAAAAAAGAAAAATGTATTTAGAAATAATTACACCCGATAAAAAAGTGTTTGAAGGAGAAGTTAAATTAATTCAACTTCCGGGGAGCAAGGGTGGTTTTGAAATTTTAAAAAACCACGCCCCTATTATTTCAACACTCGAAAAAGGCACCATTAAAATTCAAGATGAAAACAGCAAAGAACAGCTTTTTGAAGTTGATGGCGGTGTAATAGAAAATAAAGCCAACAAAATAATCGTACTTGTTGAATCAGCATAATAGATAACTGTAGTATATGATTCCCCGAAGATGGAAATCTCCGGGGATTTTCGTTTAAATGAAGATCAAATTTCTGATAATACGGTTTAGCTCAATTGGCGACATTGTTTTAACATCGCCGGTAGTCCGATGCCTAAAAAACCAGGTGGAAAATGCAGAAATCCATTTTATTACCAAACGGAAATTTGAAGGTATTTTAAAGGCGAACCCAAATATCGAAAAGGTTCATGTTTTTGACGAAAACCTGATTGGGATGTTCTCTGAGCTAAAAGAGGAAAATTTCGACTATATAATCGACCTACACCATAATTTCAGAAGCAGCCGGATTAAACGAAGATTAAAAGCTCCTGCTTATTCAGTTAATAAATTGAATTTGCAAAAAATGCTCCTGATCCAGTTAAAAATCAACCGCCTTCCAAAAAAACATATTGTTGACCGGTACCTTGAAACACTCTCGTTTCTAAACGTAAAAAATGATGGACAGGGATTGGATTATTTTATTCCTGAAAAAGATGTATTTAAAAATGAGGACTTGCCACCAACCTTTCAAAAAGGTTATGTAGCTTTTGTTATTGCAGGAACATATTACACCAAAAAACTCCCGGTGGAAAAGGTCTCCGAAATTTGTCAGCAATTAGATTATCCGGTAATTCTTTTGGGCGGTAAAGACGAGTTCGACGAAGGCGAAAAGGTATTGTCACAATCAAAAGGAAATATTTTGAACTACGCCGGCAAAATTAGCTTGGACCAGTCGGCATCTTTGATACGAAGTGCGAATGTTGTTTTAACTAACGACACCGGGTTGATGCACATGGCAGCCACATTCAAAAAGAAAATACTTTCGTTTTGGGGAAATACAGTTCCCGATTTTGGGATGGTTCCCTATCAATCTCATGAAGCTTCTCAAATTCTGGAAGTTGAAAATTTAAAGTGCCGGCCCTGTTCGAAATTAGGATACAAAAAATGCCCAAAAAAGCATTTTAAATGTATGAACGAAATTGAAGTTGACAAGGTAATTCAGTGGGTTGAACGAAATTTCTAATTTATATTCAACAAATATTTATACCTCGTTTTTTTATTTTTTATTTTTGTTTGTAACTAACTTTACGATTTAACGGAACTTCCTTTCTAAAATCTTCATAAATTCTGATCATTCTTTGTGATATCAGGCATAGAGGCAATTATTGCTCAAAAAAAATGTGGCTAAGGTGATTATTGATAACTATTCGTAAGAGAATTTGTATATAAGGATATTGCAATGTATCTTTGTGGCTAAGTTATAAAAAAGCATTATGTTTATTCAAAGAACCCAGCGCAAGACAAAAGATAAGGTTTACCACTCAGTGGTATTGATGGAAAATTACCGGGAAGGTAAAAAAGTTAGGCACAGGACTATAGCAACACTAACCAAGTGGCCAAAAGATATCGTGTATGATTTGGAGAAACTGCTCAAAGGCAAGGCAGTTGCCTCAATTGAAGGCATGGAGCTTTCCAATGGGAAAACTTTTGGGGCAATAGTAGCAATTAAGCAAGTTGCCAAACGGTTAGGTATTGAGCAGGCCCTTGGAAATTCAAAACAAGCCAAATTGGCCATGGTGCAAATTGCTGGAAGAATTATTGCGCAGCAATCAAGAAACTATATTGCAAAGCAGTGGGTCCTAAACCAGGATATAGAAAATGTTTTTAAAGTATCCAATTTTAATGAAGATAGCCTATACGCTAATTTGGACTGGTTAACTAAAAATCAAGGGCAAATAGAAAAGAAGGTTTTTAAACATCGTTACAAATCAGAAAAAATAAAACAGATATTTTTATACGATGTAACCTCATCATACTTCGAGGGAACCCAAAACGAACTTGCTAAATTTGGCTATAATAGAGATAAGAAGAAAGGTAAAATGCAGATAGTTGTTGGGCTGATGCTGGATAGCTATGGATACCCTTTAACAATTGAAGTCTTCGAAGGCAATACAAATGATACCAAAACCGTTTCTCCTCAATTGAAAAAGCTAAAAGAGATGTTTGGTATAGAGCGGGTTATCTTTGTTGGCGATAAGGGGATGATAAAATATAGTCAGATTGAAGAAATTATTTCAGACAACTATAAATGGGATTATTTAACAACAATTACAAAAGAGCAAACCAACACTTTAATCAATAAAGGGATATTGCGATTATCCTTATTTGAAGATGAAATAATTGAAGTTGAGGGAGAGGATAAAGAGAGATATATTTTGCGCAAGAATAAATACAGGGCCCAAGAAATATCTACAAATAGAGGGGCAAGAATAAAAAAAGCTATGGACTTTATACAAATCAAAACAAAGCATTTAAAAGAGCACCCTAAGGCTAAAACAGAAGTGGCGATGAGAAATATAGATGAAAAGATAGCCCAGTTAAAACTAAAGGAGATTATTTCAGTAGAACTTAATGAAAGGGTATTCAATGCGGGTATAGACGAGCAAGAAGTAGAAGGACAAGGACAACTGGATGGATGTTATGTTGTTAAAACATCTGTCCCCAAAGAGGAAGTACCGACACAAGTTGCACATGATAGGTATAAAGGCTTAGGGTTGGTAGAATTTGCTTTTAGGACAATGAAAACTACCATGGAAGAACTAAGGGATTATTACGAAATAAGTTGGACAAAGCTGGCGATGTTATTTTGTGCGATAACAAGGCAAAAAACGTAGTCATAGCCAAAGCTATAGCGAGGATTTTTAACGCAGTTAGCGTGCAAAAGAACAAGCCAGAATGGTCATGTTATTTCGTAACAATGCCTAAGACCGGTATATGTAAGAAAAGAAAAAAGGACACGGGGCACGTATTGGTAGTAATGTTAGCTTATATGATAACAAAATACATTTCTGATAAAATAGGCCACTTAGGCCATACACGTAAATTTGCTATTGAAAGCCTTGATAAAATCCAATATATCGAATATGGTTTCAAAGGGAAAAAGATAAAAATCAAACCAACTAATTTACCTGAGCATACACAAGAAATATTGAAAGCATTAAATATGGATGAAAAAGTAGCTAAGAATAAAACTGTCCAATAAACCGCTCAAACCCTTACCTGTATTGGCTTGCATAGGATGTTTGCGTTTTGTTTGACAGGAAGTTCCGTTGTAACGATAACGTCAACCATAAATTAGTAGATGCGAAATGAGATTCCTCTCTTCGTTCGGAATGACAGGTGTTGCAGTGTATTGGGGGAGGAACGGGGAGAAATCTCTATCAAAGAAAAGATCTCTCCTAACGTCGAGATGACAAGACCCTATAATATTATTCAATAATCTCCTTCAGCTTTGGCGCCATTTAAAACTGCTCCGGTTGAACCAATACCCAATCGGTCTGCTCCTTGATCCAGAAATGCCACAGCATCTTCCCACGAACGAATTCCACCCGATGCTTTTAC
Source organism: Draconibacterium sp. (assembly GCA_021648495.1). Classification (GTDB taxonomy): domain Bacteria; phylum Bacteroidota; class Bacteroidia; order Bacteroidales; family Prolixibacteraceae; genus Draconibacterium. The sequence continues at coordinate 12,828 of JAKIST010000030.1, read as the reverse complement.
TTTCATTTTATCGCCAACAGTTTTTCTCATCACTTCAATGTATTCAGGTTTTGCTCCTCCGGGACCAAATCCGGTAGAAGTTTTTACAAAATCGGCACCTGCCTCGTACGACAATTCGCAAGCTAAGGCAATTTGGTCCAACGATAAAAATCCGCTCTCCTGAATTACTTTCACCAATCTGTTTTTTTTGTGTGCAACATCAACAACAGCTTTAATGTCGTTAAGCACATATTCATAATCGCCCGAAAGAAATTTACCGATATTCATTACCATATCAATTTCGTCGGTTCCATCTTCAATGGCTTGTTTTGCCTGAAATACTTTTACAGGAGTGGCATCTGCTCCATGCGGGAAACTTAAAACACACGACACTTTTACTTCACTATCTTTAAGGAATTCTGCTGCGGCTTTAATATCACAAGGTTTTACGCACATGCTAAACACATTGTTTTTAATGCACATTTCTGCATTTGCTTTTAAATCTGCATCTGTCTGTTCGGGCTTTAAAACCGCGTGATCTATTGTTTTTGCTACTTGTTTTTTTGTGTACACAATTTGTTTTCTAAAGTGGATTTGAATTATGCTTTTGAAATTGGGTTAATATTTTTATGACTTATAAATAAAAATATTAAGTAAATATTTTTTCCTTTAATTTCATAAAATAGTGTAGTCTGCTTACTTAACCTGAATAATTCACAAATATTTCTATTCCGAAACCAAACTACTTTGAATAAAGGTAATGCTCGGAATCCAATTCTCAAAATAGCAATTGCTATTCCTGCGAGTTGAATTCCTGCGCTCACCTTTATTCTTTGTATTTTGGCTTCTCATAACGAAAATTCATGAATTAATCAGGTTAGTACAGCTTTTCTTAATCTTTGATTATAAAGAGAAACAGGAAACATTTGAGGGAATTGTTGGATTAAATGAATCTGATTTGAAAGTTTATTTTTGAAATTACTTATTTCTCGTTGTGTCCAATTTTCAATTAAATAGTTCAAAATCTCTTCTAAATTATTTATTGCTTCATTCGTCCAGATAATTTTATAGTCCATATTTTAATCTCACTTCTTCGTGTGAAACAACACGTCCCTCCTCAATATCTTTTAACCCTCGATCAATTCCTTTTTTTTGTTCTAAGGTTAAATCATTCCACCAATCATGTTTGTCGGTTTTCGAATCTTTTACTACCTTCAAATATTCAATGGTATCTTCGTCTTCCAATCTGGACAACCACTCTATTAATTCCAATTTAATTGCATCGTGTCCCATACTATTTTTTTTTCAAAGTTAAGAAAATAAAGATTTACAAACCAATATCGTTTAATTAAGGTAAATCTGCAATTAAATGGTAGTGCAAACAGCCATCCCTGCCGGACGACAGACTGCGACTACACTCAGGAGAACAGTCAGTCTGAGCGTAGTCGAAGACTTGTTTTCTTAACTAAACGACATTAATTTATAAACCTAAATAAATAGGCCCACTCTTTATTCTCCAACCAATGCATTGATAATTTCCATCGCTTTATCCAAATCTGCTTCGGTCACAAACAAATCGATTGCCGAAGGAATCCCACCGCCAAATCCTGCCGCCAATCCTGCATTAAACCCGTCTTTTACAATTGAATTAATTCCCTTTATTTCTAATTCATATTTAATTCGTGAAATATTTACATCGGTGCCGGTATAAACCAACACAAGACCATTCTTTTCAGTCATAACTAATTGTTAAAATTTAAAGATTCAGTTCTCTAATCTTCCATCTCCTTTAAAACTTGCTCCACCTGTTCGTTGGTTTTGTGCAATTTATCTTTGCAGACCTTTAAAAGTGTGGAAACCCTTTTTACTTTCTCTGCCAGTTCATCCACATCCAACTCTTCGTTTTCTATCTTTTCAAGAATCTCTTCTATTTCTGTCATCGCCTCGTTGTACGATATATTTTTAGCTGCCATTTTAAACTTTTTTTGTGATTTTACTTTTTATTTTCCCATCGGTAAGCCGTGTTTCAATTTCATCGTTTATCTGCAATTGAGTTATCGATCTCACCATCTTTCCACCTTTCAAAGTTAATGAATATCCACGGGTTAAAATATTTTCGGGATTGAGTAAACGCACCGTATTTTCATTGATATGAATTTTTTCCTGCTCCCTAAAAATTAATCTTTTCGATTCGCTAACAATTAAATCTTTTAAATGAACGAGAGTTGCTCCTTCTTTTAAAAGCGATTTGCCAACCACGCGCTTTAAAATTCTGCGCTTTCGTTCCATTTTATTTTTGGTTTCAACAAACCACAATGAAACTGCAGATTCTAAATCGTGTTTCAAATTGTTAATTTCATATTTTTTTTTGAATGAAAACCGATTGACATTTTGCTGCAATTCGTTCCCTTTTTTTGCAAGTCTTAGCTGTTTTTCAATAATAAATTTCGATACTGAATAATTTAAACTTTCGGCAATTCGTTCCAGTTTATTTTGTTGAAAGTCAACTGTATTCCTTGTAATTCGAATTACCTCATTTTCCATTTCCATTAGTCGTTCGTAAAAACGGGCAACACCGGTAATCAAAAATTCAGCCACAGCAGTTGGTGTTTTCATGCGTGTGTGCGCCACCAAATCTATAATTGTATCGTCTTTTTCATGACCAATTCCTGTTATAACCGGTAACGAAAATTGGGTAATATTAAATGCCAAATCATAATTGTCAAAACTGTTTAAATCGGCAGTTGCACCGCCACCGCGAATAATTACTACTGCATCGAAAAAATCGTCGTATGGGAAAATTCGTTCCAGCGCATGAATAATTGAAGGCACTGAACCTGCTCCCTGCATGGTTGCCTCAAATAGTTTGGTATAATATTTAAATCCGTATTCATTTGATTCCAACTGGTTCGTAAAATCTAAAAATCCGGCAGCCGTAGCCGAAGATATAATTGCAATCTTTTGTGGTACCAAAGGCAAATCCAACTCCTTGTTCATCCCGAACACTCCTTCAGTTTGTAAGCGGATAATTATTTCTTTTCGCTGCAAAGCCAAATCGCCAACCGTATAAGTTGGGTCAATGTCTTTAACGTTCAAACTCAATCCGTACGCTGGATGGTACTCAACCGTAACCTGTACCAAAATTTTTATTCCCTGCGAAAATAATTGCCCGGTAGTAGTTTCGAAATAAGGTTTTAACATGCGGAATGTATAGGACCAAATGGTTGCCCGCGAGCGGGCGATAATACTGTTCCCTTCTTTTTCAATTAGCTCCAGATAACAATGCCCACTTCTGTTTTCTTTCAATTCGCTGACTTCGCCAACTACCCAAACAGTTGTTGGAAATGCGTCCAGCAAAACATCTTTAATCGATTCGTTTAATTGCGAAAGAGTAAACTTTTGATTCATCCGCTATTGATGTTTATATATTTTTATTGTTTCTGAAGAATTTTCAGAATTTACCCTCAACAATAAAATGCCGGGAGGCAACGATTCCAAGCCTGTCAAGAATATTTTTGGAGTGCCCGGTTTTTTCCATTGTTCGATTAACCGGCCATCCATTGAATAAATTTCAATCTCAATTTCTTGTTCAACCCTACTGTTTTTTTGTTGAAGGACAAGGTAATTTTTCACCGGGTTTGGATAAGCCAACCATTCATTTTCGATTTCCTGTAGCGGAGCAGTTAGATTTACCAAATAAAAAAACGCCATTTGAAAATCAGGGATACCATATCCCAACAACGAGTCAGGATTATTATATTGAGTTGAACTTAATTCCATCGCCCATTTAACTTCTTTGGCGGTGGCACTTGGAACAGCTTGCCACAAACAAGCTCCCATTCCGGCCATTACCGGCGACGAAAAGGAGGTGCCGTTTGCATATCCCAGGTTCCCGTCACTAAGTTGTAAATAAGTGTTCCACCCTACTCCTGCAACATTCGGTTTTATATCGCCATCAGAAGCCGGCCCGAAAGAGGTGAAGAATGCAGGAAAACCAAATTTATTTGTTGCACCAACCCCAATTACATTGTCGCCATCGGAAGGTGCAATAATGTATTTCCAGGGGTCGTCCCCTTCGTTTCCGGCACTGGTAAAAACCAACATTCCTCGCGAAGCTGCTATGTTTGCCCCCTGCGTAACCCGGGTTGTTTTTCCATCCATGTCGGCGTAAGTATGGTTCATTGTTGGGTCATCAAACTCAAAATATCCCAACGACGAATTAATTACATCAACCCCTGCACTATCAGCAAATTCGGCTCCCACAACCCAGTTGTCTTCCTCTAATAAATATTCCGAACTTGTATCTTCTGTACGTATTAACCAAAAAGAAGCTTTTCTCGCTGTTCCAATTAATTGCCCCGGTACATTTCCCCCGATGCAGGAAAGCACGCTCATACCGTGGTAATGACCATTAAAAAAACCAACGGTGGGATCAACAAAATCTTTGGTTCCCAAAATCTGGTTATTTGCCCATAAGCTATCGAATGAAAAATATTTATCGGCATTCAAAAAGCCACCATCTAAAATGGCAATTTGCATTCCTTGTCCATTAAAATCTTGATTATGCAAAAACTGTCCGTTCATTAATCCGGTTTGGTAAACCGATGCTCCATAAACCGATGTATCAATTGGTTCTTTCTCTTTACCCGAAAATTCATGGAATTTATTGAAGGTGCTTTTTGTTGTACTCAAAGGTTTTGTTAGCTGGACCTCCCTCACAAAAGATAATTTGGAAACCTCGGATGGGAAATTTTCCATTTCAACTTTTACAGTTATTCCGTTTAACCATTTTGAAGGATGAACCAATTCAACTCCTAAATTTATTACGGAATCAATATAATTTGAATTCACTGGCAAATCAAGCGAATCTATTGGTATATTTTGTTTTGTGCGGCGCTCGATGGCACGTTGAGAAAGATATTCACCCGGATTCGACAATGAATATGCGGAGTTGTTTTTATCGGTAAATGCGACCCAATAATAACCTTGTGCTTTTGTTTGAAAAGGCTGAATAATTATAATAAATGCAAAAAAGAGAAAAATATTTTTATTCATTTTCGTCCAATTTTATTCCGAATTTAAGGCCAAGCCAATTTAAGGATTATCAATAACTTTTATCGATAGATTTTCATTTTTTGCATATATTCCATCGGATCTTCCATGAATTTTTCGGGGTCGGAAATGTTGTCTTTCCCTTTTTCGGTATTTAGCAATTTTTGGTTTGCAATACTGTCGCGAACTTCAGGGTTTAGTATTTCTCCGTTATCGTATTTTAATACATACAACAATTCACCTTGTTTATTGTAATACTTCCATTCGCCATGCCGGAGGTTATTTTTATAATTGGCTTCCATCTCCGGTTTTCCGTCCTGAAAATAAACCAAGCACAAACCATTTCGCTGGTTATTGCTCATTTTACATTGGAAATAAGGTTTTCCTGTTTTAAAGTAAATCTGATAATTTCCATGCTGCATACCATTAATCCAATCTGCAAGTTCCATTAATTCTCCTGTTTTGTAGTATTTTCTTGAAACGCCATTTTTCAGCCCTAATTTATAATGCTCTTCAGCAACTTTCCTGTTTTTCGAAAAATAAACCCAATTTCCTTCTTTTTTCTGATTCACAAAGTTCCCTTCAGCAACTTTCTTCCCCAACTTGTCAAATAGTTGTGCGAATGCAGAATCAGAACTTTGTTCGTATTTAATTACTGCTTTTACCTGGCCTCCTTCATGAAAACGCTTCCATACGCCCACAGGTTTTCCATCTTTAAAATTGCCTTCGTACAATAATCTGCCATTGGCTTGTTGCTTTTGCCAAAGTCCTTGTCGTAAGCCATTCGCATCAGTTTGATTTATTTGGGAGAGGGCAAAAAATGGAATGAATATAAATATTAATAGTGCAATCCGCATTGTTTTGTTTTTTTATTAGAACTGCGAAATTACTGAATTATTTTGAGTTGTGCTCAACTAACTAGTGTCCGTCTATAAAGTCCGACTTCTTCGTTATGCTTGTCAGAAAAACAGTCATTTACAAGAGTAAACTCCTTTATTTTCTGACTTCTCAAGTCTTGAATTCGAACTTTCTATTCCAAACACTTTACTTTATGGACTGACTCTAACTAGTGTCCGTCTATAAAGTCCGACTTCTGCGTTACGCTCGACATAAAAACAGTCATTTACAAGAGTAAACTCCTTTATTTTCTGACTTCGCAAGCCTTGAATTCGGCCTTTCTATTCCAAACACTTTACTTTATGGACTGACTCTAACTAACTAATGAATGGATGAATGGATGGATGCGTTTTATTTGATCGTGATCGTGATTTGAGAAAAACTTTAACCATAGAACTTCTATACCTCCCCAAAATCGAGGTTAAACTTCTGTTTTAATATTTTTAGGCTGGGATTTTTCTTTACCATTTCGTCGAACTTATCGTTATCAGTATAAATAATGCGGTTTTTAATTTCATCGCTAACTTTGGTAAGCAATTCAAGTTTTGAATTTTTCAATTCCTTTCGTAAAAAAGCTACCAATTCAGGTTTTATCGTTTCAATTACATCTTTCTGTATCGAATTATCAATTTCGAGGTACAATTGAAAATTCTCATTTAATTTAGGGACAATTGAAAGTGTAGCTTGCAAGTTTGGGCGATCGTCCAATCGGGTTAAAAATTTCTTCCACTTTAATTCCAAATCTTCTTTTGTAAAGTCTTCAGTTTCGTTTGAGTTCGAATACATTTGAAACTGTTCCTTGACCGAAAGTTGTTTCTCCTCGTTTTTAAACTTTCCGAGCAAAGCATCTTTAACTGACGGTGTACTGTGGTTTCTTGATGTTCTTTTTACGGTTCTTTCCTGTTTTTCGCGATTCGTGAAATTTGGTGAATTTAAAGTTGATGGTTTTGGTGCTACCGGTATTTTGCCAGCAGGTTTTTTTTCAGCATTATTTTGCCCGGTAAAAATGGGTTCAAGAAAATCGTTGGGAGATTTCGCGTCAGCTATTTTTTTTTTAAGGTTAACTGCGCTATCCGAATTATTGCAAGTTCAATTAACAAGCGTTTATTCTGGCTTAATTTGTATTGATTGTCGCACTCGTTACTAATTAACATTGCATCCAATAAAAAGCTACTGTCAGCTGTTTGGGCTTGTTGTTTGTATCTTTCCTTTATCTCACCACCAACTTCGAGCAATTGCACGGTTACAACGTCTTTACAAACCAATAAATCGCGCAAATGACTACTCAATCCGGTAATAAAATGATGTCCATCAAAACCATGTTCGAGAATGTCGTTAAAAGTAAGCATCACTTGGGTAACGTCGTTTTTCAAAAACTGATCGACCAAGCTAAAATAGTAATCGTAATCCAACACATTTAAGTTGGTGATAACATCTTGGTAGGTAATTGATTTTCCTGAAAAACTTACAATCTGGTCGAATATTGAAAGTGCATCGCGCATGGCACCGTCGGCCTTTTGAGCAATAATATTTAGTCCGGCACTTTCCACTTCAACGTTTTCGCTTTTCGCCACATATTCCAAATGGCTTGTAATGTCGGAAACGCTAATTCTTGTAAAATCGAAAATCTGGCAGCGCGACAAAATGGTTGGGATTATTTTGTGCTTTTCGGTGGTAGCCAAAATAAAAATAGCATGTTTTGGCGGCTCTTCCAAGGTTTTCAGGAATGCGTTAAAAGCCTGCGGCGAGAGCATGTGTACCTCATCGATAATATACACGCTATATTTCCCCATTTGTGGGGGAACACGAACCTGGTCGGTAAGGTTTCGGATATCGTCAACCGAGTTATTCGAGGCTGCATCTAATTCATGAATGTTAAAAGAGCGGCTGCTATTGAACGATATACACGAATCGCACTTGTTACAAGCTTCGTTTTCATCCGTTAAATTGGTGCAATTTATAGTCTTTGCAAAAATACGTGCACAAGTAGTCTTGCCCACTCCACGAGGACCGCAAAACAGATAAGCATGAGCCAACTGATTGCCCTTAATCGCATTTTTTAATGTGCTGGTTATTGCTGCCTGTGCAACCACAGTCGCAAATGTATCGGGCCTGTATTTTCGTGCTGAAACAATAAAATTTTCCATATTCTCGCTAAACCACTATGATTCTTCAAAGATAATTAAATCTACTTTTTATGCTACTATTTATTAACAACAATTGTAGTAATTTTAATAATCGCTGGTATGTAAACACTTATACTACATGAAAAATTTGGTTCTTTTTATCGTACTGTTAATCTCTACTCATATTAGCGGGCAAACCAACAATTTGTACCAATTTACTGCAACAACCATCGATGGGAAAATATTTGATTTTACATCGCTGAAAGGGAAAAAAGTTTTGATTGTGAATACGGCATCGGAATGTGCGCTTACTCCACAATTTAAAAAACTACAGGAATTGTATGAAGAATACGGTGGCGATGATTTCGAAATTATCGGGTTTCCTTGTAACAATTTTGGAAAACAAGAACTGGCAGACAATGAAACGATAAACGAATTTTGCACAAAAAAATATGGGGTAACTTTTCAAATGATGGAAAAAATATCGATTAAAGGTGAACACGGACATCCCATTTATAAATGGCTTACCAACAGCAAAGAAAACGGAACCCTCGATGCAAAAGTAACTTGGAACTTTCAAAAATTTATGATTAACGAAAATGGGAAAGTGGTTGGTTTTGTTGCCCCGATTATTGGGCCGAAAAACAAACGGATTATTGAGTGGTTGATGGAGAAATAACATCTATTTAGTCAAAAAAAATGTTTCAACAGTATTTCAAATAAATGGAACGGCTCTCTGCAAAGTAAAATATATCACATTCTAATCTTGAATCTTTTATTCAATATTCCTTCCCTTTAAAACAAGGATTCCATCTAAAAGAAAAAGATGGAATCCTGTTACAATTAAAATTTCTGTGCACATTTTTAGTGTCATAAATAAGATTAATAAAATAATCTTTCGAGCAAATATTGGATTTTATGAACTTAAATCTCTATTTTATCCGCTTGTAATTTAATATTTTCAATTGTAGCGGATGTAACTTATCCTGATTTTAAAATTATTGTATCATTAGACATTATTACAATTAAAATCGTATGGCAAAATTTATCTTTTCCCGATTCCCTTCGTTATTTTTATTTTCCGTAGCTACGGCTACTCAAAAGAAAAATGCCTTGGTAATCGAAAAAATCTTAAATCCTGCCTATATACTATTTTAATCATAATAAAGTCTGTTGTTTTTAATAATTCTAAAAACAAGGACGTTTCATAAATACTGAATTATGAACAATCTCTTATTATATTTGCTTCGTAAAAAACAATATTAAATTATTAGAATGAAAAAAGGTTTTGCCAGCGATAATAATTCAGGAGTTCACCCCGCTATTTTTAAAGCCATGGAAGCGGCCAACAAAGGGCATGTTGTAGGATATGGAGATGATCCATTTACACAAAAAGCAATTAATGTTTTCAAGGAAAAATTTGGTACTGACACCGCTGTATTTTTTGTTTTCAATGGCACCGGGGCAAATGTACTTAGCTTGTCAACGGTTACTCAAAGTTTTCATTCGGTTATTTGCGCCGAAACTGCACATATTCAGGAAGACGAGTGTGGCGCACCTGAGAAGTTCACAGGTTGTAAATTAATTCCGGTTGAACCCATTCAAGGCAAATTAACCCCCGCAACAATTCAACCCCATTTAAAAGGTTTCGAATTTGAACACCACTCGCAGCCACACGTAATTTCCATTTCGCAGGTAAGCGAAATGGGCACGGTTTACCAAGTCGGTGAAATTCGGGCACTGGCCGGTTTAGCACACAAAAATAATATGTTGCTCCACATGGACGGGGCGCGAATTGCCAACGCTGCCATTTCGCTCGATTTGGACTTTAAAGAATTTACCGTTGATTGTGGTGTTGACATCCTCTCTTTTGGAGGCACAAAAAATGGAATGATGATGGGTGAAGCAGTACTGTTTTTTAATCCCGGCTTAACGTTGAACACAAAATATATCCGCAAACAAAGTATGCAATTGTACTCTAAAATGCGTTTTGTGGGTGCCCAGTTTTTGGCTTATTTCGAAAACGATTTGTGGAAAAAAACTGCCATTCATGCAAATAATATGGCAAAGTTGCTTCGGGCTGAAGTTGCTAAAATTCCAGAAATTGAAATTACCCAGCCAGTAGATGCAAACGGGATTTTTGCAATTGTTCCACGAGAAATTATTGAACCGCTTCAAAATAGTTTCTACTTTTACATTTGGGACGACACAAAACCCGAAGTGCGCTGGATGACCTCGTTTGATACAACTGAAAAGGAGATTTTTGAATTTGTGGCGATAATAAAAGAGTTGTTAACAGCCGGGAGTCGGACTTTCCAAGTCCGATAATAGTTTGGAGTTAGAAACTCCAATTCCCATAAGTCTGACAAAAAAATGAAAATAAATTTATAATGAGTCTATTTAAATACTATCCAAGCAACCCAAAAAAACTGGATTTAGAACTGGAAAAAAAGATTTTTTTTCACAGTTTGATTTTTCCGGCAGCTTTTGTTTTTGTATTTTGGATAGTAGAAATTATTGAGCAAACCACAGGAGTAAGTTTTGTTAAATTCGGAGTGTATCCACTGCATTTAAAGGGATTATCAGGAATACTTTTTTCGCCATTTATTCATTCCAATTTTAATCATCTGATTTCTAATTCAGTCCCATTCTTTATTCTGCTTTTCACATTAATATATTTTTACCGGCGCATTTCGTACCGTATATTTTTTCAGATGTACATTCTTGCCGGGCTGTGTGTCTGGCTCTCGGGGCGCGAAGCATGGCATATTGGAGCCAGCGGTGTTGTTTATGCCCTGGCAGCTTTCCATTTTGTAAGCGGAATTATACGCAACGATATACGTTTACTTACAATTTCGGTGGTAGTAGTTTTTTTATATGGCGGAATGGTTTGGGGTATTTTTCCTATCAATCCCGATGTTTCGTGGGAAGGGCATTTGTGGGGTGCTGTTTCGGGAGTTGTACTTGCATTTTATTACCGGCGTTATATTATTCGTCGCGATAAATTTGACTGGGAGGATGAAGAGGAGAATGATGACGATGAAAGCGAGAATCAAGATACGGAGCTATTATTCCAGCCACTAAAAAAGAATGACCTCGACAACAATATTAGCCACACCGGAAAATCGGATTTAAACATTATATTTAAAAATAAAGACAGCTAATTTGTTACTCACAAATTATGCATAATCCGGCAAGTCTCTCTCTTCCCAAACCAACGATAACGATTTTTTGCTATCCATTTGTAAATTCCATTCCGTAATTTTTTAGGAATAATTTTGAATACCGAAAGCCAATTCCAGGGAGCGGACAACAATCGTACAATTTCAATGGCAGCATCTGATTCAATATAAACTTGATTTTGAGTGATTAGAATAACAGAGTCTGTTTCCGGTGCAATTTTGTATTGTTCGATTAATTCGTCTCCCGTGTCCGATTGCAGAGTTACAAAACGGAACTGTTTTGTTTTATCTCTTTTCAAAATAAAATTAACTGTGCCGTTACACAAATTGCAAATGCCATCGAATAATATGATATGTTTTTTTTGTTGCATTAGCTACAAACAAATATATTCTAATTATTACTGAATCCTAAAAATAGTTGATCGGAAAAACCATAGAACAGAAAGTCTGCACATTCAACTCTTTCCCAAAGTTATATTCTCATCTATTTTTTTTACCATTTGTCAGGTTTTAGATTTCTTACGACCGTTTGTATGAAAAACAAATTAAAAGAAAGAAAAAATGAAAAGTAAAAAATTTATAAAAATTACGGCAATTGTAGCTTTGGCGGGTGTACTTATTGGCGGTGGAATGGGTTTGTATATGTTTAATATGCCTCACCGCAATGTGCAAAAAACAGAAGCTGATTATGTATTAACAAGTTCTCAAATTGTTAAGGAGTACCTGACAGACAGAAAGGTTGCAAACCAAAAATATCTTGCTGCCGATGGCGATTCAAAAATACTTGAAATAAACGGTGTGGTTGCAAAAATATCAGAAGATTTTAATGGAAACCGTGTGATACTTATAAAAGGAGAAAACGATAAAGCTGGTGTTAGCGCAACTTTTACAACCGAAACAAATGCCAGTGCATCGAAAATACACACCGGAGATAAAGTTGCAGTGAAAGGTGTAATTCGCTCAGGAGCTGCTTACGACGATGATTTGGAATTGTACGAAAATGTAGTTCTCGAAAAAAGTAGCATTGTAAATAATTAAAATTTATTTAAATAAATATTCAAGTAAAATTTTATAAAATGTCTGAAAGTATTTCACAATCAACAGATCAATAAAACAAAGAAATTGGGTATTCAGAGTAAAAAAAACCTAGAAGATATACCATAGCTAACGATAATAAAGCTTTAGTGTAATAAATACATTTACATAGTGCAAGCGCAAATATTAGGTGCTGTTTTTCCGGGTTGGCTGCGGCTACTTCAAGGTTGCTTACCAAGCCATCTAGCGCATAGGGTAGGGGTGCCAGTTTTTTAATCGGGGGAGATAAAAGCGGTTGCAAATGGCCGTACGCCTAAGGAGATGCAGGAGGTAAGACAGATATTCGTTTTTGATTACCAGGAGGCTAAAGTAAAAGAAATGAGTCCGATTGATTCAATTAAATACTATTTGCAGCAACTCCAGGCAGGATTCCTGGCTATTCAGCCTAAAACCGGAGCGATTAAAGTGTGGGTAGGAGGAATCGATTATCAATTTTTCCCTTACGATCATGTGCAGATAAATTCCAGGCGGCAGGTAGGATCAACCTTTAAGCCGAT
>JAKIST010000029.1 GCA_021648495.1 Draconibacterium sp. | reverse complement strand
AAAGTCCGACTTCTGCGTTACGCTTGTCATAAAAACAGTCATTTACAAGAGTAAACTCCTTTATTTTATGACTTCGCAAGCCTTGAATTCGAACTTTCTGAATCAAACACCTACTTTATGGACAGACTCTAAATAGTGTTTGTCCATAAAGTCCGACTTCTGCGTTACGCTTGTCAGAAAAACAGTCATTTACAAGAGTAAACTCCTTTATTTTATGACTTCGCAAGCCTTGAATTCGAACTTTCTGAATCAAACACCTACTTTATGGACAGACTCTAAATAGAGAATTGCCCCGTTGAGATCACTTTGTGAGAAATCTCCACACCCAAATTTCAAAAAGAATTTGTTAAATCGGATTGAACTTATTAATAGTTATTTCAATGATGAACCAAAAAAGGATACTTTTGTCTTTTCAGTAAAAAGAAGGTGAGATAATTAGATTTGAGGCAAAATCTAAAACAATTTTAGCATTCAAATAAAACAAAATAAAATGGCAAATATTCAAAAGACTTTATTGATGATCCTCGATGGCTGGGGAATTGGTGACGGCTCGAAAAGCGACATTATTTCAAATGCCCCAACTCCATTTATTGATTCGTTATTGGAAAAATATCCACATTCACAATTGCTGGCATCGGGCGAGAATGTTGGGTTGCCCGATGGACAAATGGGAAATTCCGAAGTTGGGCACTTGAGTATTGGCGCAGGCCGTGTTTTATATCAGGACATGGTTAAAATCACAAAAGCTATACGCGACAAATCGTTGTGGGAAAACCCACAAATTTTAAAAGCTTACAATTACGCCAAAGAAAAAAATAAAAAAGTCCACTTGATTGGATTAATTGGCCCTGGCGGGGTTCACGCATTGAGTTTGCACATGCTTGCACTCTGCCAGATTGCTACCGACATGGGATTAAAAGATGTTTTTGTACACGGATTAACCGATGGGCGCGACACCGACCCACGCTCGGGATACGGTTTTTTGGAAAATGATATTAAAGCCTTGGAAACAACAAATGCTAAATTTGCATCGATAATTGGTCGCTATTACGGAATGGATCGCGACAAAAATTACGACCGGTTTAAATTGGCTTATGATTTATATACAAAAGGCAAAGGTGAAAAATCGACTGATTTGTTAACCACCATTCGGAATTCATACGCCGAAGGTATTACAGACGAATTTTTGAAACCAATTGTAATGGTAGATGAAAACAACGAACCAGTTGCAAAAATTGAAGAGGGTGATGTTGTAATTTGTTTCAATTTCAGGACAGACCGTTTGCGCCAAACCACCATTGCATTTACGCAGAAAAATTTACCGGAATATGGAATGCACAAAATGGATTTGGAATGGTACACAATGACAAATTACAAAGCGAAATTTAAAGGGATAAATGTAATTTTTGATAAAGAAAATGTAATTAATTCAATGGGTGAAATCGTTTCCAAGGCAGGGTTAAAACAAATCCGTATTGCAGAAACTGAGAAGTATGCCCACGTTACTTTCTTTTTTAGCGGTGGCCGTGAAGATGAATTTGAAGGAGAAAGCCGGCTTTTAGTTCAATCTCCAAAAGTACCAACTTACGATTTACAACCTGAAATGTCGGCATTTTTAGTTCGCGATGCCATTGTTCCAAAACTGAAAAATGGAGAAGCCGATTTTATTTGCCTCAACTTTGCCAATGGAGATATGGTTGGTCACACTGGTGTTTACGAAGCTGTTTGGAAGGCGGTTGAAACGGTTGACAGTTGTGTGAAAGATGTTGTGACGGCTGCTCAGGAAGGTGGTTTCGATGTTATGATTATTGCCGACCACGGAAATGCCGACAAGGCAATAAACGAAGACGGAACTGCAAACACAGCACACTCGCTGAACCCTGTTCCTTGTATTTTTATAAGTAATAAAAAAGGCATCCAATTAAATAATGGAATTCTTGCAGATGTTGCCCCAACTCTACTTTCGGATATGGGACTGGAAGTTCCTGCTGAAATGACAGGGAAGAATTTAATTAAAAATTAGTTGTTAACTTTTAGCGGCAAACTTAAGAGAATGTCATTCCCGCAAAAGCGGGAACCTGTTTCAGATACGAAATTAGTACCTAACTCGTAGGAATGACAATCGATAAAATAAGAATGATTGAAATCGGACGTACAATATTAAGTCGCAATATTTTTGAAAAACAATTTCTGTGCGACATTTTGAAATGCAAAGGTGTATGTTGTATTGAAGGAGACTCTGGTGCGCCGTTAACCAATGAAGAAGCCATTCTTATAGAAAGAGAATATTATACATTTGAGAAATACCTTCCTAAAAACCATAAAAAAGAAATTTCGGAACAGGGATTTGCAGTAATCGACAGCGATGGTGACCTGATAACCCCACTTGTTAACAATCGGGAATGTGTGTATTCTTACTACAACAATAAAGGCATTTTAAAATGCGCCATCGAAAAAGCATATTTCGAAGGTAAAACAGAATTTAGAAAACCCATTTCATGCCATCTTTTCCCAATTCGAATAACAGAATATA
This sequence comes from Draconibacterium sp., assembly GCA_021648495.1. GTDB lineage: Bacteria > Bacteroidota > Bacteroidia > Bacteroidales > Prolixibacteraceae > Draconibacterium. Next base: position 17,137 of record JAKIST010000029.1, on the reverse strand, counting down.
AAAAGTTTGATGCGGTAAACTACGAAGAACTTGAAATTTGTAAACCCGGGCGGCATTGTGGAGCTTCAGAAAAACTACCAATTTACAAGTTTCTAAAAGAGCCGCTTATTAGAAAATATGGCGAAGAATGGTACAAAGAAATTGAAATTGCAGCTCATCTTCTTGTCGACAATTCTTTAATATAAGTAATGAGCGTACTTCGAAAAGTCGAAATAGAGTAATTTAACCGTCCGATGAATTCATAATTGACTGATTAATAGATTGGTAAGATTCATGCATTTTGCAAAACATTCATCGAATAATTTTTCGGAGAAGACTCAGTATTTCAATTTACAACTCTGAAGTTTTTTAACAACTCATTCTCCCATTTCTCCAAATTTTACAATAACGTCATATTTGAATTACAATCTCAAATATTATCATTAATATCCATTATTCCTGGCCTATTTCATAAAAAATATAAGCGTCCCAAAATTACTGTTCGGCCCAAAATGAAGCGACAGTGTCCCAGAATGAAACCAGAATAAATGGATAAAATATTATAATATGCTGATAATACGATTGTTGAGATTTTGGCACTTAGATTGTTTAGTAGTTGGCACATCGACGCTAAAGATGATTATTACAAACTTTTAAAATATTTATTAAAAATTAAAAACACAAAATCATGAAAAATTTATCTTTTATTTTCGCAACAGTTTTATTTTTTGCAGGTGCAACAGTTTCTAACGCTAAAGACAATAATGACACAAGCGAAGCACAACACACGGTTGCCATCACCATTCCTACTATTGCTTTAGTAGATGTTGAAGGTGCTTCCGGTGAAGCAACTACAATCAACCTTTCGCCAGATGTTAGCAGTCTTGAAGCTGGTGAGAAAATTGATTTCACTTCAGTATCCGACAATAGTTTATGGTTAAATTACACATCTATTATCAGTGGGAGCAATAATAATGGTAACGGTAATAATAACTCTAATGAACGGGTAATTACGGTAGAATTAAATGATGCCAGCAATCTTCCTTCGGGAGTTGAAATAAATTTGTCAACTGGCGCAGTATCTACTGGAAATGGGAATAAAGGAGAAGAAGTAACTGGAACTATTACTTTATCGGAAACAGCCCAAAACATAGTAACCGGAATTGGCAGCTGCTATACCGAATCGGGTTACCAAAAAGGTCATCAATTAACATACGGACTAAGTATGGACGATGCAAGTTACGAAGATTTAACAGCTGATTCTTATGAAGTGACAATTACTTACACGATTTCAGAATAATAAAAGAATTTCCATAATAGCAAAAAAGGCAAGCTGTAAAACGCTTGCCTTTTTTGCTTGCACCATTTTGCTCAATGAAATATTCACTCCTTTGTCAGATTTTAGCAGTTATAAAAATCAGAATTTTTAACCCTAAAAATAGGCAAATGCCCTCTTGTTTAAGATTTATTGATTGAGTACTTTTAAGCATGAATTTAAAAGCTACAATTCGAATCGTAATTTTATTAAGCTGGTTTCCAGTTTGTAGCTACTCTCAAAGCAATTCCACAAATCATAAAATCAACATTGAAATCCCTGAAGTTGCCTTACTTGGGTTGGTGAGCGATGGAACAACAAACATTAACCTAACTTCAACTTCGCCTTTAGAAGCAGGTAATTCTATTAATTTTGCCGATACACAAAACAGCAGTATTTGGATTAACTACTCTTCCATTATAGCCAAAACCAATAACAGACGAAAAGTTATTGCCATGGTAGAAGGAGAAATGCCAGGCGGCATCCGGTTAATGGTTGAAGCATCAAATGTTTTAGGGACCGGAAAAGGGAAAATGGGCGAGTCTGCAGGTCTTGTTGCACTTTCGAATCAACCATCAGATATAATTACTGATATTGGAAGTTGTTATACCGGAAAGGGAATTAATAACGGACGTTACCTGACCTACAAATTAGAAATGGATAAATCGACAGAAAATTATGCCCTGCTTTCGCAAGCACAAACTTCCATAAATGTTATCTACACTCTAACAGATAATAATTAGTTTTCGTTCAACCTTTGTTTTTCATAGTAAAGATTGATATTTTAGCACCACTGAATTATTGTGTTATTTTACAAAGTAAAAAATCCAAAGATGAATTTTCCAGGAATATTTAAGATTATTATACTTTCTGTTCTTATTGTAGTGTCCACCGTTTTGAACGCGAGCATTGTTGTGCTTAACGGATTGACCCATGAAAATCTGGGCCAGCCAGGGGAGACTTACCGAGGGACCATTCAAATACAAAACACCGGGGGAAAGGGAAAGAGTGTAAGGGTTTATTTGAAGGATTACTGGTTTTCTTATACAGGCGAGAGCAGGCACGATCCCGCGGGCACACTGGAAAGGTCCAATGCCGGATGGATTAGTTATAATCCTGAATTACTGACCCTGGATTCCAGCGAAACTGCAACCATCGATTTTGAAGTAAAAATTCCCGATAACGATTCAATAAAAGGTACATATTGGAGTGTGATTATGGTGGAAGGAATAACACCGCCTGACACTACAAACATTAATATGGGCGTAAGAATAAATACAGCTATTCGTTATGCGGTTCAAATAGTAACCAATATTGGAAATACAGGAATTAGCGACTTGCAATTTTTGGGATTGGAACTTGCCAAAGAAAACGAGAATAATATTTTGAATGTTGCCGTTGAAAATATTGGTGAACGTATATTGAAACCAGAAATTAGTTTGGAATTATTTGACGAATCGGGAAATTCTTTGGGAATAATAAAATCGGATCGACGAAAAACGTTTCCTGGAACATCGGTAAAAACAACACTTGTGCTGGAAGGGATAAAACCCGGAAATTATAATGGGGTTTTAGTTGCTGATTGCGGGGAAGACCATATTTTTGGCACCAATGTATCGCTTGAAATAAAATAATGTTTAAAAGACTCATCTTTATATGTTTTATTTTATTCTATTTTGGTCATGAGGGAAGTAGCCAACAGATTGAACCTGTTTCCATTAATTCTGTAAAAAAGGAGTTCAGCACATTGCCCGGAAAAATAATAAATGTACCTTATTTCACAAAAAACAACACTGTAAAATCTATTCAAATAATTACCAAAATTTCACTGCCTTCAGAATGGAATGTTATTACAAATTCAAAAACCTTGGTAATTAAACCTTCAGAACAAAAATTTTCGATTTTTAGTGTCCAAATCCCTTCCAATTATCCTGTTGGAAAATATCCTGTTTTCATTTCAACATTCAATGCTGAAACAAATGAAATGCTGAAAAAGATAGAAATGGAAATTAGTGTTTTGGAAATCGAAAACATCTCGATGCAATTGGTTGAGTCGCCGGAACATATTATGGCCGGAGAAGTATTCAAAGCTACCTTTTTGCTACAAAATTTTGGAAACACTACAAAAAAAGTGTTTGTTGAAACTTCAAATTGTGACGTTGAAGGTAGTGCCGACATAAACCTGAAACCGGGAGAGTCGTCTCAAATAACTGTTTTCAAACAAACTTCAGCTGAATTAATTAATGTAAAGAAAGAGTACTTTACCGTGCGTGCGCTTTTATCCGGCATTACGGTACAGAGCATTTTTCGGTCGATGATTATTTTTCCGGTTAAAAGTGCCAAAAAGGATCTTTTCTTCCGATTTCCGGTAAAAGCCTCGGCAACCTATTTATCAACCAATCAAGGGGATCGATACCAATCGGCATATCAATTTGAAGTTTCAGGTAATGGATCGCTCGATCCCGGCGGCAAACATAACCTTGAATTTTTAGCAAGGGGACCAAACAGGACAGACTTAAGTTTTTTGGGCACATACGACCAATATTTTCTTTCCTATTCAAATAAAAACATAGAACTTTCTGTGGGAGAAAAATCGTACAGTTTCACACCTCTGACCGAATCGTCGCGTTTTGGTATGGGAGTGGAGAACAGAATCATTTTAAACAATGGTTTATCTTTGGGGTATTTGTATGTTAAACCCAGGTTTTATGAAAACATTGAAAACGAAATGGCCTTCTATTCCCAATTTGAGAAAGACAGAAACAACTCAATTGGAATTTATTACGTACTAAAAAAAAATAAAGAAACTGCGGATTTAACGTACCTGGTAAGTATAAATACAAGATTTCTACCTTTTGAAAAAACAACTGTTGATTTAGAATTGTCCAGAGGTTTATATCAGGGAATTGGCGATAATGCGTTTAGGACAAATATAAATACGCAGTTTTCCATTTTCCGGGTTGCCGGAAATTATTTTTACACCGGGAAAAATTATCCGGGCTACTACTCCAACTCAAGCTTTTACTCCGGCACTTTTACTGCTCAAATAACACCTAAATTGAACCTCGGAATCTATTCCAGACAGGATTTCACAAATGCCGAATTAGACACATTTTTTATTACTTCACCGTATTCGAAGTCGATCCAATCTTTTTTGAATTACAATATTGCACCTCGTTCGTACTTAAAAATATATTGGCGCGAATACGAGCGAAAAGACCGGCTGGCATTGGATAAATTCCATTACCAAACCAAATCGTTTAATTCCCGGTTCAATCAGAAATTCAAAAAAATTGAATACACGCTATTTGGTGAATTTGGCAAAACTACCAACTTCCTTCTCGAACAAGTTCAAAATAAACAAAACACATATCGCGGATCGGTCGATTTTTCATATCGGTTTAACTCATTACATTCAGTTCGTTTTTTTGGGAGCTGGTCGAATATTAACAGCTTTGTTTCCGGAGAACAACGGAATTTAACAGCGGGTTTTTCTGTTAGCAGTCAAATTTCAAAAAATTTAAAAGCGAATTTTCACATCCAAAATGCGTACGACATTGATGATTATTATCGCAACCGGAATTTAATGCAACTTAATGTTGATTACAAATTCCTGAAACAACATTCCCTTTCGTTCCGAAGTTATTATACCCTGTTTACACAGGAGATTAACAATCCTGAGTTTTTCCTTTCGGCAACATATACTTATAAATTTGGAATACCAATAAAGCAATTAATGAAAGCTGGTGATATAAAAGGGAGGGTTACAAACGACAACGACGAACCTTTGGAAGGGATAATACTTAAACTCCTAAATAAAAAAACAATAACGGATAAAAACGGGGAGTTTTCGTTTAAATCAATCCAACCTGGCAAATTCCTGCTTTCGGTTGACCGATCGAATTTGGAAATTGAGGAATTGCCGAGTATTCCAACCCCCATTGAAATTGAAGTTATTGAGGACCGGGAATCGATCCTCAACTTCAGGATTACCAAAGGGGCAAAACTCTTTGGCAAATTTTCTATTTTAAAAGACAATCGTTCCAGTTTTGATGATTATGAAGTTCAAGTAAACAATATTATTATAGAACTTAAAAGCGATTTCAAGCAATACCGGACAACAAGTGACAAGGAAGGAAAATTCTCATTTCCAGTGGTTTTGCCGGGCCAATGGACATTTAAAATTTATAGCAAGTCATTGCCTGCGGGTTATGAGATTAACAAAGAATTATACAATTTCAACTTCACCCCAAACGAAAAAACAGATTTACAGATAGATGTGACCCGAAAGAAAAGAAATATAATTTTCAAATCGCAAAATATTTCTTTATCTAATTCAGGGAATGGGAAAATCGGAATTTTAAAAATTCCAGCATCACAAAAAATCAAAGTACCCAAAACTGCGGATACTATTTATTATTCCATTCAAATTGGAGCATTTAAAAACAGGGTAAACCCTAATTCTAAATTTTTCAAGAGGAAAGTATTTGCTTTCGAGAAACAATTGAATAACTTTTACAAATATTTTATCGGCAAATATAATTCGTACGAAGAGGCTATGCAGAATATTGAAAAAATACGATCGAAATATAAAGGAGCTTTTGTAGTTGGTTTTAAAAACGATAAATTACTGAACCTCCACGGTGAACAAAACGATTAAAACACAAGAAGATGAACACAATTAAAATAAAATTCGCATTTCTAAGTATTGGCATTTTGCTTTTTTCAAATCATGTTTTTTCCCAAAATGATGAAGTAAGTGCCCGCTTTTCGCTGCCGAGAATTGCATTAATAGACATTGAACCTGCCGTTGACAACAGTATTTACTTTACCATCGTTCCGTCAAACAAGTCAGGTGCTTCACCCCAAGTTAAGGAAACATCGAACAAAAAGCTTTGGATTAATTATTCATCGGCATTAGCAAGTACCCAAAATTCACGTTCAATTTTTGCCGAGATTTCGGAAGGAGTACTCCCAGAAGGAATTTCTTTATTTCTGGAGACCTCCTCTTTTATTGGTTCGGGAAAAGGAAACATGGGGCAACCTACCGACAAAATATCCTTGACAAACCAGCCCAAAGCAATTATTACCGATGTGGGAAATTGTTATACCGGCGATGGGATAAACAACGGGCACTCGTTGACTTTCTCTATCGACATCTCCGATTATTCAATCCTATATTCTTCTGAAGAATCAACGTTTACTATTCTTTACACTATTTCAGACTATTAAATCAATTGTATGAAAAAATTAACGTTTTCCATAGTAGCAGTATTTTTTTCTTTTTTGGTTTCGGGCCAAAGTTTACAAGTTGAAATTGAAGGAAATGCAACATTCGACAATTCCCTTTTCACAATAAGCGAAGCGGGGAATGACTTTCCTGCTTCGATTAAAAGCAAAGCAGCGATTTATATTTCGATAGTTAATTACAATTATTTGGATAAAAAGAACAACAAAAATAACAAATGGAATATTGAAATAAACAAAGCAGATTTAATTTGGGATGATAATTTAAAGTTGGAAGCCAAAAGAAAAGGAAAGGGGCATAACTCTGGAAAAATGGGACATTCAAACATTCAAGGCGGTTCTAATTTTCAGGTAATTACAAACAATGGAATCGAGTTCTTCAAAGGGAAAGGCGAAATTGAAAATATTCCAATTAAATTAAAGTTGAGTGGGTTTTCTGTTACGATGGGAGCAAAAGATTTTGAGACAAATATAGTATTTACCGTTTACGATAAGTGGTGAAAAAAATAAAATTGAAAGCATTCTAATAAGGTAAGAGACATCTTTTTGCAAACTCATTGTAAAAAGAAAACTTTTTCTTATTTCGCACCTGTTTATTATGTTTTTTTCCTGTTAAAAAAGAAAAGGACCACAAGCAAATTACGATACTCCTGAATAAATACGAGCACGCATTGAAGTGCTATAAAATTTAGGTCCGGACAGAATCAAGTGAGGGTTTCGCTTTGAGCGAAGCCCTCACTTTTCAAAAAACCTTACTAATATTTCTACCAGGCAAAATCAATTTTATATTCATCAGGATCTAACCCCCACTTTTCAATCAGCCATTTTGCAGCTCGCATATCGTATTTGTTTCGAGTTGCAGAATCGGCAGTTTTAATCATGTTTACCACGCCTTGTACCATTTCAGGGCTTTTCTCATCAATGCAATCAATTACATTCAGTGCATGGCAGCGTGCAAATTCATTTGGATTCTTTAAAACTGAGAGAAGTGCTTTTTTTGCCACATCTTTTTCACCCAAGTTGTACAAAGCTTCGGCAGCCACCGATACAACATCTGCCGATTTATCAGCTGTTGCAGCCTTTAAATCTTCAATTGCAGGAGCAGCCTTATCTTTCAAAATTAATAAACCAGTTGCACCCCAATAACGAACTGCACTTTCGTCGCTTTTCAAATAGGTTTTCAATTTATCGAGGTTCTCAACTTTGCCCAAAGTAGCGGTTTCCGCAGCATCTATAATTTCACCCAAATTAATTTTACCCGAACGCATGTAATCGTACATTGGAATATCGCCGGCACGGTCAACGCGGTCGGCTTCAGGAATAAACCCTGTATCTTTTATCCTGATTTCCCAGGCTTTGTTGGCTGCCCGCATCCGTTCAAGAACATCTTTAAAAGCAGGGTCGTCTGCCAAATTCTTTACTTCCCACGGATCGTTTTCCGTGTCGTATAATTCCTCAACAGGTTTTGTATTCCAAAAAATACTTTGTGTAGCGTTACATTCGCCATTTTTATAAGCTTGTTCCCACGAGCGGATAGAAGGTGCTCTCCATAAATAATCTAAATGTTGCCCATAAATCCGGTAAGGCATGTAATTTCTTATGTAGCGGAATTTTTGGTCGCGCACGGCACGGCACATATCATAACGTTCGTCCATTCTTCCACGAAACATAAATGCATATTCAGGATCTGCTGTTTTTTGTTTTCCGAGAAATGCGTCTCCTTGTAAATATTTTGGGATCGGTATTCCGGCAATGCTAAGCAATGTTGGAGTTAAATCGACAAAACTTACCAATCTGTCAACTTTAGAATTTGGCTGTTTCGCGGGAAACAAATACTTGTATTTTTTTGGGATACGAATAATAAATGGTATGCGGGTTCCGGTTTCATAAACGTAACGTTTGCTCCGGGCAAGTACACCACCGTGGTCGCCATAATAGAAAACGATGGTATTTTCAGCCAGCCCCAAGTCATCCAATTCTTTTAATTTATCTCCAATCCACGAATCCATGTCTTCCACCTTGTCGTAATACTGTGCCCAGTCGTGTTTCATTTCGGGCGTTGCCGGATGGTAGGGTGGAAGTGGCACTTCTTCGGGACTGTGCCTCAATTTTTCATTCGGAATGAATTTATGGATGGAACTTTCATGCGAAATATTAGTATTAAAAACGGCAAAAAACGGTTGACCTTTGGCCCTGTTTTTATAATGTGCTTTATTACTGCTTTCGTTCCAAATTTTGTTGGGGTCAATGGAATTTGTATTGTAATCGGTTTTTGCATTATTCGTACAATAATAGCCTACTTTTCGTAAATATTCAGGATACGTTTTTACAATATCCGATTTTGGATAATAACTTCGCATGTGTTGGTTTCCGTTTGAACAGGCATAAACACCGGTAATAATTGTATTCCGCGCCGGTGCACAAACAGGAGCATTTGCATAAGCGTGGGTGTATAAAAATCCCTCGCTGGCCAGTTTGTCGAGATTTGGGGTTGTGGCAAATGTATCGCCGTAACAACCTAAAAACGGACTGTTGTCTTCACTTACTAACCACAAAATATTTGGTAGTTCTTCAGGTACTTTTTCTTTGCAATTTGTAAAACTAAATGCAACAAGTACAGCAATAAATAATAGAGCAAAATTGGACAAATCTTTACGTTTCATTTTAAATTGGTTTAAATTGAATTGTAAAAGTAGAAAATGAATTTTGAAATTACGACTATTCTCGAAGTTATTCAGTGGGTAACTTTAAATCACCTGTATAATAGCAAACTACGCTAAAATTTCAACCCGGTTACCATCCGGATCGAGGATAACACTTTCGTAATTACCATCGCCAGTTGTGCGTGGCTCGCCAACTATTTTAAAACCGTCCTTTTTAAGAACTTCAGTCAACCGGTTTACTTCAACTTTAGACCCTGCTTTTATGGCAAAATGAACCAACCCGACAAATTGTTTTAACGGATTATTTTTTGTTTGTGGGATATTGGGCATCTCCATAATTTCTAATCGGCAATCACCATCAAAAGAGATAAAATAGGAACGGAATTCTTTGGAGTGGTTGTAATATATTTCATTGCTCGAAGCATCGAAATAATGGATGTAAAAATTACGAAGTCCTTCAAGATTAGTGGTCCAAATGGCAATGTGATCTATTCTCATAATTAAATTATTTTCGTCATTCCGGCGTAGGCCGGAATCTGTTGTAAAATACATAAGTTTTCGTACCTACACTTCAATTTGTACGGTTTAACCCCAAAATACTTTGTAACATTAATACGGGTTCGATGAAAAGACCTTACATTTTATTTCTCCACTCAGCATAAAACTGTGTTAAAAAATCTTCCATAAACCGATGTCTCTTTTCGGCCATTTTCTTTGCTGAATTGGTGTTTAGTAAGTTTTTTAAAAGAAGTAGTTTTTCATAAAAATGATTAATGCTTGGGGCTGTATTTCTTTTATACTCCTCAAAATTATCATACATTTCAGGTTTTATTCCGGGGTGATAAATCAACCGCCCTTTACTTCCTCCGTATGCAAAAGTCCGTGCAATTCCAATTGCCCCAATTGCATCCAAGCGATCGGCATCCTGCACAAGTTTTGCTTCAATCGAAATTGCTTTATTACCTACTCCCGCCCCTTTAAAAGAAACCTGCCCGATAATCTCAAGAATTTTATTTTTATCAGAAATTAAAATTCCTAAATCATCCAACCACCTTTTCGTTTTTGAAACTTCACTTTCACCATTCAATTTCCAATCATCGAGATCGTGCAGCAAAGCAGCCATTTCAATAATAAATTTATTGCCACCTTCAATTTCTGCCAACTTTAAAGCAACATTTCGTACTCTATAAATGTGCCACCAATCGTGTCCCGAACCTTCGTCCTGAAAATGATCCTGAATATAACTTTCAGTTTTCCTTAAATATCTGTTTTGTTGAATTTTCAAACTCATGGTTCAAAATTAACTAAATAGTAAAGAAATTCAACCCATAAAATTTGTTAAGAATAATAAATGAAAAATCAGTAAAATCTTGAATGTCAGAAACATAAAAAATAATTATTAAAAAGGCATCCAGTTTAGCACTTCGTTGCAATCGTCTTTTTTGCTACTTTTGCCTCCTTAACAAAGCTGTTTATTTTTCTGTGAAATAGAAAGATTTGACAGTTTAATATTAAACAAATGACAAATTCGTCGAAACTTACTTTACCCTCGTTATTTAATTACTCGGTTGAAACATTCGCAAACGAAACATCGGTAGTTTTTACCGGGGAGAAAAATTACACCTATAAAGAAATGGGTGACGATGTTGATCTTCTTGCAGGAATGCTAACAGATTTGGGTGTTCAGAAAAATGACAAAGTTGCTCTTTTAAGTACGAACATGCCCAACTGGGGAGTTGCATTTTTTGCCATTTCGAAAGTGGGTGCAATTGTAGTTCCAATTTTGCCCGATTTTCACGAAAATGAGGTAAAAACTATTATTGAACATTCAGAATCAAAAATACTATTTGTTTCAGAAAGTTTGTATAAAAGTGTAAACGAAGAGGCGATCGAATTAACCAATCATTTAATACTGGTTGACAATTTTGCAATCATTCCCGAAGGCACATCCTTCGATGATTTAGAAACACTTGAATCTTCGTTGCCTTCAGCAAGAAAAGATATTCCACACGTAGAAATTGAGGAAGAAGATTTAGTTTCAATAATTTATACTTCAGGAACAACTGGAAACTCAAAGGGCGTAATGTTAACGCACAAAAACCTGGCGTGGACAACTCAACAATGCAGAAGTTTATATAAGGTAAAAACAAACGACCGTTTTCTTTCGGTTTTACCTTTATCACATTCATTAGAAAATACGGTTGGGTTTTTACTGGCAATAAAAAATGGCGCATCGGTTCATTATTTGCGCAAACCGCCAGTGGCTTCAGTTTTACTTCCTGCATTGGAGTTGGTTAAACCCACAATAATGCTCACCGTTCCTTTAATTATAGAAAAGGTTTTCAAAGCAAAAATATTGCCCAAATTTCAAAAAAGCCCGGTAATGCGGTTTTTGTATTCGCTTTCACCTTTCAGAAAAGTATTGCATAAAGTTGCAGCGGCAAAACTGCATAAAACGTTTGGTGGCGAATTGAACTTTTTTGGAATTGGTGGTGCAAAACTTGATCCGACTGTTGAGCGCTTTTTATATGAAGGAAAATTCCCGTATGCGATTGGTTATGGTTTAACAGAAACTTCGCCACTACTTGCCGGAGCAGTGGGCAAGAACAGACGAGTTGGTTCAACCGGTATTGCAATGGAAGGAGTTACGTTGCGCGTTGCAAATGCCGACCCAATTACCGGCGAGGGCGAAATTCAGGCTAAAGGAGAAAATGTAATGCGTGGATATTATAAAGCACCCGAGGTAAGCAAAGAAGTTTTTACCGACGATGGATGGTTCAGGACCGGCGACCGTGGCACATTCGACAAAAATAATTTGTTGCACATTAAAGGCCGTATTAAAACAATGATTGTAGGTGCCAGTGGTGAAAACATTTATCCCGAAGAAATTGAAACGGTAATTAACAAGATGAGATTTGTAATTGAATCGTTGGTTAAAGAGGAAAAGGGAAAATTAGTTGCAATGATTCACCTAAACATGGACGAGCTGGAAGAAAACTTTAAAAATATTAAATGGGAAGCGAAACAATATTTTCATGAGAAATCGGAAGATGTTCTAAAAGAAATTCAAAAGAAGGTGAACGAAGAGGTGAATAAATTCTCACGAATTCAACAAGTTATACTTCAACCCATTCCTTTTGAACGGACTCCGACAAAAAAAATCAAACGATTTTTATACGCTTAGTAACTTCAAAATATTCATATATATAAGTATAAGTAGAGACGCGATTAATCGCGTCTCTACTTATATTAATCGCATTTTGAATTACAGGTGGATAGAATTTGTTAATTTTGCATCGATTTAAATGTAAATTTCAAATGGTAACTGAATCGAGATATAATGCGAGAGGAGTTTCTGCTTCGAAAGAAGATGTACACGAAGCTATAAAAAATATTGACAAAGGACTGTTTCCAAAAGCATTCTGCAAAATTGTTCCCGACATTTTAGGCGGCGATCCTGATTGGTGCAACATTATGCACGCTGACGGGGCAGGAACAAAATCGTCGTTGGCATATTTATATTGGAAAGAAACCGGCGATATTTCTGTTTGGAAAGGAATTGCACAAGACGCTTTAATCATGAATGTTGACGACCTGCTTTGTGTGGGTGCAAACGATAATATTTTGGTTTCGTCAACAATTGGGAGAAATAAAAACAACATTCCGGGCGAAGTTATTGGGGCAATTATTAACGGCACCGAAGAGTTACTTTCTGATTTACGTGAAATGGGAATTTCAATCTATTCAACCGGTGGAGAAACTGCCGATGTTGGCGATTTGGTCCGTACAATAATCGTCGATTCAACTGTTACTTGCCGGATGAAAAGGGAAGATGTAATTTCTGCTGATAATATTTCTGCAGGCGATGTAATTATCGGACTGTCTTCGTCGGGACAAGCAACTTACGAAACTGAATACAACGGAGGAATGGGCAGCAACGGATTAACATCGGCACGACACGATGTTTTTGCAAAATATTTGGCTAAAAAATATCCTGAAAGTTTTGACCCGAAAGTTCCAACTGACTTGGTTTTTTCTGGAAATTATAAACTAAGTGACAAAATTGAAGGACTGGACTTGGATGCAGGGAGATTGGTACTTTCGCCAACCCGAACTTACGCCCCGGTTATTAAAAAAGTATTAGATAAATTCCGTGGACAGATTTCAGGAATGATCCACTGCTCGGGCGGGGCACAAACAAAAGTGTTGCACTTTGTTAACAATGTTCATGTAATAAAAGATAATATGTTTCCAATTCCACCGCTTTTTAAAATTATTCAGGAAGAGTCGAAAACGGATTGGAAAGAGATGTACAAGGTATTTAACATGGGGCACCGGTACGAAATATATTGTAAAAAAGATATTGCTAAGGATATAATTTCCATTGCAAAATCGTTTAATATAGATGCTCAGGTTATTGGGAGAGTTGAACCTTTTGAGGGGAAAAAGCTTACTATTAAGTCGGAGAAGGGGGAGTTTATTTATTAAAATCATTTCAAATGTCCCGGAATGCATGGAAAGAAATTTGTTAATTGACATTTTAAACTTGAAAACATGATTAAAATAATTTCATCAAATATTAATAAAATCAAGGTACTTTTTAAAACTCATAAAATTGAAAAGGCCTATGTGTTTGGCTCAGCGGTCACAGGTAAATTTGATGAAAAAAGTGACCTCGATTTTTTAATAAAATTTCAACCGGGATTAAATCCTCTCGAAAAAGGTGAACTGTGGTGGAATTTGCACGATACATTAAGAGATTTTTTTAATCGGGAGATTGATATCGTAACTGAAAGTTCTCTGAAAAATCCATATTTTATTAAAGAAATAGACGAAACTAAAGAACTAATTTATGGACAATAAATCGAAAAAACTTTTATTTGATATCCTTACTTCAATAAACAATATTGAGGTTTATATAGGGACTAAGAAAATATTTGAAGAATACGATAATAACCCGATGTTGCAAGATGCTGTTGAAAGAAACATAGAGATTATTGGAGAAGCCATGAACAAATTATTAAATATTGAACCTGACATTAATATCTCTAATACAAGGCGAATTGTTGATGCTCGAAACAAAATAATTCATGGTTACGATGAAATTGAAAATGTTCAAATTTGGAATATTATTATAAATCATCTTCCAACTTTAAAACAGGAAGTAGAACAGTATTTAAAAGATTAAAAAGGTATTAATAAAAAAGGAAATTTCTGGAAGGAATGATTTTTCTATAGAATGGTTTGAATGAGAGATTCCCACATACGTGGGAATGAGGGGAAACGACAAACGTGACAGCCTGTCCTAAATATCGGGAGAGAAGTCGGACTTAATGGACAAATACTAATTAGCAGTCCATTCCCACGAAAGTGGGGATCCCGGCACAAGAATGGTTTAAATATGAGATTCCCTCGTACGTGGGAATGAGGAAAAAAAAGAAAGGAAAAAAAATGGCACAATACGCATTATTAGAAAAATACGAATCGATAAAACACCGCTTCGAAGAGGTGGAACAGCTAATTACCGATCCGGAAATAATTTCGGACATGAAACGGTATGTAAAACTGAACCAGGAATATAAAAATCTGGAAAAATTAGTTATTGTTTTCAGAGAATTTAAAAATTTAGTTGACAATATTGATTCTGGCAAAGAGATGTTAGCCGAAGAAACGGATGAAGAATTGCGTGAAATGGCACGTGAGGAAATCGAAATGTCTGAAAAACTAATTCCTAAAAAAGAACGAGAAATTAAAATGCTTTTAGTTCCTGCTGACCCCGAGGATAGTAAAAATGCCATTTTAGAAATTCGCGCCGGAACAGGTGGCGACGAAGCCAGTATTTTTGCCGGAGACCTGTTCAGGATGTATTCAAAATTCTGCGAAACAAAAGGCTGGCGAATGGATGTAACTAACGTAAACGAGGGTACTTCTGGCGGCTATAAAGAAATTGTTGCCAACATTAAAGGTGAGAATGTTTACGGAGTGATGAAATACGAATCGGGAGTGCACCGTGTTCAGCGTGTTCCACAAACCGAAACGCAGGGGCGTGTTCATACTTCGGCAGCTACGGTGGCGGTTTTACCCGAAGCAGAGGAATTTGATATTGATTTGAAAGAAAGTGACATCAGAAAAGATACTTATTGTTCATCGGGGCCAGGTGGGCAGTCGGTAAATACAACTTACTCTGCCATTCGCTTAACACACGTGCCAACCGGGATTGTGGTTACTTGTCAGGATCAGAAATCGCAATTGAAAAACCTCGCAAAAGCAATGATTGAACTGCGTTCGCGAATTTATGCACTGGAACATCAGAAATATTTGGATGAAATTTCATCGAAACGAAAAACAATGGTTTCTACCGGCGACCGTTCAGCAAAAATCCGCACGTACAACTGGCCGCAAGGTCGCGTAACCGACCATCGAATTAATTTAACTATGTACAATCTTCAGGCAATCATTAACGGCGACATCGAAGAAATAATTGAAAAACTAATGATTGAAGAAAATGCGGAAAGGCTGAAAGAAGCAGAAATTTAATTGTCATTCCCACGAAAGTGGGAATCTCACAATGTTTTAACAAAAGATTCCCGTTTTCACCGGAATGAAACAGATAATAATTTTAGGA
Organism: Draconibacterium sp.; assembly: GCA_021648495.1. GTDB lineage: Bacteria > Bacteroidota > Bacteroidia > Bacteroidales > Prolixibacteraceae > Draconibacterium. Next base: position 1,308 of record JAKIST010000029.1, on the reverse strand, counting down.
CGAACTTCTGACTTCGGTCTTCAGTCTTCCGACTAATTTTTAGAATATGAACCAAAATCAACTTTTCAAACAAATTCAAAAAAAACGCAGTTTCCTTTGCGTTGGATTAGATACCGATATTCAGAAAATACCAAGGCATTTGATGGAAACATCTGATCCTACTTTTACATTCAACAAAGAAATTATTGATGCTACTGCAAAATTTACTGTTGCCTACAAACCTAATCTGGCTTTTTATGAAAGTCTGGGTTCGCAAGGTTGGAAAAGTCTTGAAAAAACAGTGGGATATTTAAAATCGAAATATCCTGAAATTTTTATTATTGCCGATGCCAAACGTGGCGATATTGGAAATACCTCCAATTTATACGCCCGTGCCTTTTTCGAACGCCTCGATTTTGACGCAGTAACCGTAGCTCCTTACATGGGTGAAGATTCGGTAAAACCATTTATGACTTACCCCGATAAATGGGTGATTCTGTTGGCACTGACTTCAAACAAAGGAGCGTACGATTTTCAATTTTTGCAAGATGAAAAAAGTGGTGATAAGCTTTTTGAATCGGTGTTAAAAACTTCGCAAACATGGGGTACAAACGAAAATATGATGTACGTGGTTGGTGCTACTAAAGCTGAAAAATTAAAAGAAATCCGTAAAATCGTTCCCACCCATTTTTTATTGGTCCCCGGAGTTGGAGCACAGGGGGGAAGTTTACAAGAAGTTGCCAAAAATGGGATGAACAGCAAATGTGGGTTACTTGTAAATTCCTCGCGTGGGATTATTTACGCATCGGGTGATGTTGACTTTGCTAAAAAAGCGGGAGAAGCTGCAAATGAAGTTCAGCAAGAGATGGAGGAGCTTTTAAAAGAAGCCAATCTGATTTAAATACTAATTTCTAACTTCAGGAATTAATTCCATTGTTTTAGCATCGTAGTTGGGCAGTTTGGTAAAGTCTCCATAAGTTATTTGAAAGACAGAATCGTTCACCCATTCATTTTGAGTGCCTGTAAAAAAATGGCGTGCAGCACCAATCCGTGTTGCAAAAACATTCCCGTTTCCATCTTCCCACCTTTTCTGAAGTATCAGACAAAACTCCGACTTGTGTATTCCTTCAACAGGTTTTGCGCTGTTCGTTGCTTTAACCCGCTTTGTTCCAACGGTGTATTTATAATCAATTTTAGTATCCGCTCAAAAAATAAGGGTAGATTTATGATTTTGAAAAATATTTGTTTTTTAAACAATTAATAATCACAGCTTTATGTTTTCTGATTTTGTTAATAATTGTTTTTTACCCTTGTTTTTTGAGCGGATAC
>JAKIST010000028.1 GCA_021648495.1 Draconibacterium sp. | reverse complement strand
TACTGTGTTACCCTCGTTTTGAAAACAGTCATTTGCAAAAGCAAACTCCTTGATTTTCAAAACTTCGAAAGCCTTGTCTTTGACGTTTTCTTATCAAAGACTTGAAAAAGTAGGGTTTTCTTGCAGGCACTAAATAGTGTTTGTCCATAAAGTCCGACTTCTGCGTTACGCTTGCCATAAAAACAGTCATTTACAAGAGTAAACTCCTTTATCTTATGACTTCGCAAGCCTTGAATTCGAACTTTCTGAATCAAACACCTACTTTATAGACAGACTCTAAATAGGTTAAAAAAGGAAGTGGAAAAAATAAAACTACCTTTTTATCAGCCTGACTATCCGCAAAGCCGTATCGAGAAAGATGATCCGCGGATTGCCATTCATCGAAATGTGTTTTATTCCCAGCTCGAATTCTTGAAAAAAAGCGGTAATATTTCGTTCGTTGATAAAAGGTGCAAACCGGGCTCCCCACTCTTTTTCTCCGTGTTTCAGATAAACCATACTGCTCTGTTGCATGTTCATCACAAAATACTCCCGAATTAAACGGAGTGCAAAATTAAAAAATGCTTTTTGTTTGTCGCGGCCAATTTTTGCCATCTCCTCAGCCCATTCAATTTGTTCCAAAACTTCCCTTTTGTAAGCGTATCGCATCATCTCCTGAAATTTCAGGAAAAAGAATTGTTCATCGTCGCCGGGATTTAAATATTCAAGTGCTTTAATGTAATTTCCGTTGGAAAGGTGAACGGCTTCGGAGATAATTTCGTTGTTTATCCCTTCAATATTTTGTAGTGCGTTTTTAATCGAACCTCTGTCGATAAATTGAAATTTTATCAATTGCGCACGTGAGCGGACGGTGCCAATTACTGCCTCTTCGTTTTCTGTAATGAGCAAAAAAAGTGTTTTGTTCGGTGGTTCTTCAATTAACTTTAACAATTTGTTTGAACAAGCAGCGTGCATTTTTTCGGGCAGCCAAATTATCATCACTTTAAATTCCGATTCAAACGGTTTTAAATTCAGTTTCCGCAAAATAGAATCGCTTTCGCGTTCGTAAATTAAGCCTTGTGCATTTTCTGCATTAATATGTGCAAGCCACTGGCTCAAATTAAAATAGGGGTTTTTTTGGATAAGTTCGCGCCAGTGTGGGAGAAAATCGTCGCTGACCGCTTTTTTAAATTTAGGTGAATTAAAAACAGGAAACACAAAATGCAAATCGGGATGTATCAGTTTTTGGTATTTATGGCATGACGGACACACTCCGCACGAATCGGTTTCAGTGCGGTTTTTGCACGAAATAAATTGTGCATAAGCAATTGCCAGGGCAACTTTACCTGTTCCCTCCGGCCCCGAAAAAAGCTGCGCGTGGCTAATCCTCTCTTCATTTACCGAGCGGATCAAGTGCTTTTTTAACTCTTCCTGTCCAATTACATCTTTAAAAAACATGCTCCAAAAATAACCTTTTAAAAAGGGAAATTGCAAGTTCCAAATAACAAATCTCAAATAAAATTTAATTTTCTAAATTGTAAATTATTTGGGAATTTGTAAATCGTAGGTTGAATATTCTTTTTAGGCATTATTACGAAATAAGTTGGACAAAGCTGGTGGTGTTATTTTGAGCGATAACAAGGCAAAAAATGCAGTTAGCATGCAAAAGAACAAGCCAGAATGGTCATGTTATTTCGTATCAATGCCTTAGTTTGGAGCTTTTGAAACTTACTTTGGTATTACCTCAATATTAAATTGTTTTCAGCTAAAAATAACTGTGAATTGCTGCGTGATATATTTTTTACCTTTGGTTGTTTTTTAGAAATTCAATAAAATTAGAATACCATGCAAACAATTAGCAACTACAATTTTAAAGGCAAAAGAGCACTTATCCGTGTTGATTTTAACGTGCCGTTAAACGAAAAATTTGAAATAACTGACGATACCCGAATGCGTGCAGCACTTCCTACCATCAATAAAATTATTGCCGATGGTGGTTCGCCCGTAATTATGTCTCACCTTGGCCGGCCGAAAAACGGGCCCGAAGCAAAATTCTCTTTGAAACCTTTGGTTAAGCACTTGTCGGAATTATTGGGTGGTGCAAGGGTTAAAATTGCTCCCGATTGTATTGGCGACAAAGTAAAAGAGATGGCTAACAATGTGCTGCCAGGCGAAGTTCTGATTCTTGAAAACCTGCGCTTTTACAAAGAGGAAACGGCAGGAGACGAAGCGTTTGCTGCAAAATTGGCCGAAAATGGCGACTGCTGGGTAAACGATGCTTTTGGTACGGCGCACCGGGCACACGCTTCAACAGCTGTTATCGCGAAATTTTTCCCCAACGATAAAATGTTCGGCTATTTAATTGAAAGCGAAGTTGAAAGTTTGGACAAAGTTGTAAAAAATCCTCAACGGCCTTTAACAGCAATTATGGGCGGGGCCAAAGTTTCGTCGAAAATTACGATTATCGAAAACTTGCTCGACAAAGTGGATAACCTGATTCTTGGTGGCGGAATGACTTTTACTTTTGTGAAAGCAAACGGTGGAAAAGTTGGGAACTCGATTTGCGAAGATAATTTTTTAAAAACAGCAAAAAACATTCAGAAATTAGCTGCCGAAAAAGGTGTTAAACTAATTATGGCAACCGATGTACTTGCCGCCGACGATTTTAGTCAGGATGCGGATACACAGATTGTTCCGGCAAACGAAATCCCCGATGGATGGGAAGGTTTGGATGCGGGTCCCGAAAGTATTGCAAAATTTATAGAGGTAATTGAAAATTCAGGAACGATTCTTTGGAACGGTCCGGTTGGGGTTTTCGAGATTGAGAAATTTGCTAATGGTTCGAGAGCAATTGGTGAGGCTATTGTTGCCGCAACAAAAAAAGGTGCTTTTTCGCTTGTGGGCGGTGGCGACTCGGTAGCCTTGGTAAACCAGTTTGGTTTTGCCGATGGTGTTTCGTACATCTCAACTGCCGGCGGTGCTTTGTTGGAATATTTGGAAGGGAAAACACTTCCGGGAATTGCAGCAGTTCGGGGAGAATAAATAGAAAGCCACTCATGGTCTCTCCAAAGTGAGGGGGAAAATAAAAAGAATAGGAACGAAATTATTGACAATATCGGTCAGAACAAGAGAAATGGGGCAGAGATGGAACAGTTTTTCGATGATCTGCTTTACAAATACAGGTTTGTGGTTGAAAGGACCAATGCCTGGCTCGATGCTTTTAAAGCAATTTTGGTGCGTTTTGAAACAAATAAAATACATTGGAAAGCACTGAATATAATAGCCTTTTGTGTTATTTTACTACGTCGACTTTAGACAACTTCTATGAGAAAATATTTTCCCTTTCACTTAAAACATGCTTTCCTAAATCAACTTCAAAAGGTGTTACTCCAGTTTCATTAAAACAATTCAAATTTTTGCCAACAGGAATTCCGTTTAAATACAATTGAACAATTCCGTAATCTCCAGCTTTTGTAAGTTGTGCCAAAATTTTGAATTTACCTGTTTCGTTTAAAATAAATTTGGTAATCAATTCATCGCCCATTTTTGTATTTCGCCACCAAAGCTGGCTTTCGCCGCTCCATCCAAAATTGCCAGATTGTGTTGAAACTATTCCCGAATCAAATGTTATTACTTCCAAATGTTCGCCTTCTATTTTCCCGGTTTTATTCACTACTGGTTTATAAATATCCGAGCGTTTTAAGGCAACCGGAATTTTTACACTTTCAATCTCGGGAGTTACATTAGATTGAAAACCGGGTTTTGCATACCAAAAAGCAGTCATCGCATAATTTATTTTGGTTTTTACCCAATGCCACAGTTCAATATTCGAATTCAATTCGTTTGTAAAAGGGATAGCATCTAACGATCGGTAGCGCAAATTTACGGTCATTCCAGGATGAAAGTTACCAGCTCCGGTTGGCTGGGCAATAAACGGGTGGGTAAATTTTTCGGGGCGGCACCAGGCATAACCGTAATAATCCTCGGTGCCTGTTCCAATACACGACGGAAAGTCCTCTCCATCCACAAAAATCTTTTCATCGCCTTCGCCCCACCAGGCATCAACCGTATTAAAAACCGTTAAGGCATCGCCAACATAAATACCTTGCCCGGTTAAATCCACATAATTTACATCGAAATGCCATTCATGATTCTTCGAAACCGTATCTTTGGCAGTATAAATTTGATTGTACTCGTGCCACGAGGCCCCAAAATACATGCTCGAGTTTTTCCAATTGTAATTTGTGGTTGACGCTTCAAGTTCAACTTTTACCGGCTGATCTCCATAATTTATTATCTGTACCTGAGCAGACGCTTTAAAAGGCATCAACCACGAAGCTTCCATCAAGCCATTTTGCCCGACTTTTGTGTACCATGTTTTCGATGGAGAAATTTGATAACCTGTTCCGAAGAATTCACCTACCGGGATCCAAACGGTTTTTTCCCCTTCGAACGAAACAATCAAAACCGTTGAACGCAGAGCCTGGTTTATATCTTGCGCATCCAACTTCACACTAATTTTAGAAATAGCTTTCCCTTTGCCTGGAATTTCAACGGATAAACTATCAGTAGCAGCCAAATTTTTAAACACTTTGAAATCAGGTTCTTTATCATCGACCGATCCTAAAAGAATTTCAGAAGTTTGATTTATTTTAGGTTGTGCCCTTTCCAATACTTCTTTGGAAATACTCTCAACTTCTACTTCACTTTTATAAGTTCGGTAATTAATATTGTAATAAATACTTGGGCACCAACGATTGTTTTCGAATTTAACGGCATCGCATTCGTATGTAATTTTACAGTGCTGCGAATAGGGAAGCGGCAAATATAAATTGTGCCCACGGCGTTGATATTCCGTTTCGGGCGAAACAGAACTTACCAAGGGATCGGTTGCCAAAACATCACCGCTTAAAATATCCAGGACATTTCCATCAATTACAGGATCCTCGCTTTTATCAATATAAATCCGCATCGTTCCTTTCGATGCGCCTTCGCCGGCAAAAGTCATCCAAAATCGTACAATTGCCCCCGGTCCTTCCGCATCGAGCAAAACAAATTCGCGCCTGCCCTTATTTTCTTCCTCACGAATAAATTGTGTGTAATCGGCATTTGCCCACCAATTTTTATTGCCAGGCGAAATACTTTTCCGGTCGTAACTACTAAATTGTTTTAAAGTGTATAGTTTTTCGGGGAAATAGGTGACAACCGTTTTATCGGTCATTTCAGCTAACAACGATTCCAGTGTAACCGTATTTTTTTTACAGGAAGAAAAAAAGAACAACGAAATTACTGCGGCGAAAATAAAAAAGTGGTTCATAAGTTGGATTTTAAAATTGAATAAAAATCAAACTTAATTAAAAACAGGATACTTTTCAGCCTCAAAAGATCTTGTTTCATACCAAATTCAGAATAAAGTAATTTTTCAATCTGAAATTTTAGACGGATTCTCACCAAACCCTTTTTTAAAGCAAACGTGAATTAGTTTGGATTGGAAAATACGTTAGAGCCTGTCGTCTCAAATATCCGAACTCCTTATTGCCGTAGTAAACAACAAGCATCTTTGGCTGAAGAATCTGAATCAAAAAAAAATAGGGAATGCACAACTTTATGTCTATTTTTGAGGATAAATTAAAATGAAAACCCGTTTGAAAATAAAATAAACCCATGAATAAATTTATCATCTTAATTATTTCTATTTTTTTGTTTGAAGGAATTAGTGCCCAATCGATTGAAGTTCAGGCTGATTATAATAGTATTGGCGATTGTATTTTTAGTGCCTATAATAATTCAAAAACGCCGATGTATTTAAATATCGATTTTGCCGATTTGGAAAATACTACTTTCAATGAGACACTTCCTTATGTAAAAAAGCTTGATCCTGGGTTTAACAGCCTGTTTACTTTAGAGCGCGATTTAGATGCCGATATTCCCCGTTTTAATTATGAGATGAAATCGTTTCGCTCCGATCCTACTTCAATTATTAACCTCGATTTTCCCTATTTAATACCTTTTGGGCCAGGAGCAAAAGTGAAGGCAAAAGAGGTGAAAAGTATTGCAGGTTTTAGAGGTTCCGAAGAATTAAAATCGTGGGTAGCAGTTGGGTTTTATGCAAAAGCCGGAGATAAAGTTTATGCCAGCCGTCAGGGGACAATTGTGGAAATTGCCGGGAAAACAAAGGGAGACAATCCACAAAACTGGTACAATACCTGGAACAATTCAATTACACTTTTACAAGCCGACGGAACGCTGATTTGCTACCGAAATGTGGTTGACAAAAACAAAAGTTTAAAACTAAACCAGAAAATATATGCAGGAGAGTTAATGGGAGAAATTGCTCCTTCAGCAACTGATTTAAAAATTCTTATCTATCAGAACAGTTTGGGCTCGACTGATTTACGTTTTATTATTCCAATGTTTTGTGTAGGAGAAAATGAGAATGAAATAGTGAATATTGCAAAGGAGTACGTTGTTGTTCACCCTAATTCTGTACGCGGATTGGAGATGACCAAAAAGGAAAAACGTAAAATACTGGGAATAAAGTAATTGTTGACAGCGTACGCACTGGTTTATTGTTGGGTAAACAAATTTTATTGTTAATTTTAAATATTTATGCGAATCAAAGCATTATTACGAAATAAGTTGGACAAAGCTGGCATATTATTTTGTAACAATGACTAACCTGATTAATTCATAAGTTTTCGTTATGAGAAGGCAAAATACAAAGAATAAAGGTGAGCGCAAATTTCTGACTCGCAGGAATAGCCTTAGCTATTTTGAGAATCGGAAAACGAGCATCGCCTTTAATCACAGTAGTTTGGCTTTGCAATAGAACAATTTGTGAATTATTCAGCCTAAGGCTTGAACCCAGATTATACGTTTTCAACATCGCACTGAAAGTGCGGCCTATTTCATCCATCAATCGATGGAAATGCCTTGGGATGAAATATTAAAAACGCAACTGCTCGCCTTGAAAAGGCAGGTTAAATTAAGCTTTAGACCCAATACGTTGCAATGGGCTGTGTCCGTCAGTTAACGGAAGGTTTTCAGCCTGAAAAGAAATTTTCAACTCTTGATTTGATATATTTAATTTTAAAAACCAAACTTATGCTTACATCAAAACTATTTACATTTCTGTTATCATTGTTCATGCTTGGTTTTACTTCTTGTTTTGCTGAAAATAACCAATCGGTTAAAGGAAGTAAACCAAATATCGTATTTATTCTTGCCGATGATTTGGGGTGGGCCGATTTGCCTTGTTATGGAAATACGTTCAATGAAGCTCCGAACCTGGATAAATTGGCTAATTCCGGAATCCGTTTCATGAATGCGTATGCAGCTTGTCCGGTTTGTTCGCCAACGCGTGCCAGTATTCAAAGTGGGCAGTATCCGGCAAGGGTTGGTGTAATTGATTTTATTACCGGGCATTGGCGACCGTTCGAAGAATTTATTGTTCCAAAAAACCGAACTCAATATTTACCGGGTGAAATTGTAACACTGGCCGAGTCGTTAAAAAAGGCAGGTTATAAAACCGGGTACTTTGGAAAGTGGCATTTGGGCCGTTCACCTGAAACAGTGCCAGAAACGCAGGGTTACGATAAAGTTCATGTGTATAGCGGCGGCGGTTTTTATAATTCAAAATTTAAACCGCAACCCAAAAAAGAATACAAAGGACGGCTTAGCAAAATTCTTACTGATATGGGTGTTGAATTTATTGAGGAGAACAAGGATAAACCCTTCTTTCTGTTTTTGGCCCATTACGATGTACATGTTCAGTTAGATGCGGATAAAAATTTAATTGAAAAGTATTTAAAGAAAAAACGAAAAGATGAATATCCGGGGAATGCAGTTTATGCTGCAATGGTTGAACATGTGGACAATAGTGTAGGAAGGGTTGTTAAAAAACTAAAGGAGTTGGTCCTGGAGGAAAATACGATTGTTATTTTTAACTCTGACAACGGCGGATTAATTAGTCGGTTTGATAAAATACCCTTGCTCGCTGACAATAGTTTGTCGGTATATGAAAATAGCCCTTTAAAATATATTGCTACATCAAATGCGCCACTTCGGGCTGAAAAGGGAACCGTTTACGAAGGCGGAATAAGGGAACCCTTAATTGTAAAATGGCCATCGAAAATAAAGGCAGGCAAAATTTGTGAGGCACTTGTTTCAAGTGTCGATTTTTATCCAACATTTTTAGAGTTGGCTGGTGTTGAAAAACCCAACCAGGTTTTGGACGGGAAATCGATTTTACCAGAGTTGATAGAAAATAAATACGATTATGAACGTGCTATTTATTGGCACTACCCGGTTTATCATCACGAAGTTCCAATGGGGGCAATTAGAAAAGGCGATTGGAAATTGGTCGAGAATTTTGCAACAGGGAAAATGAGTTTGTATAATTTAAGGGCAGACATTAGTGAAGCAGTGGATTTGTCAAAGTTATATCCTGAAAAAACAAGCGAGTTGACACAACTAATCCACTCGTGGCAAAAAGATGTGAAAGCAAAGTTTCCTATTCCAAATCCCAATTTTGATGAATCCCGCCGTTTTGAATGGGGAATTCATCCGGATAGAAAATAATGCATGGAACCCCGAGGCAAAGCCTTGAGGAATTCTTTTGATTAAAAAAGTATGGCATCCCTCTAATTCTAGTAGATAGGGATGCCATACTTACGACAAGCAAATTAAAAATTCTACCAGACTTCTTCGCCGTATTCCCAACCTTTGCGGACCGGCTCTTTAATATAACTGTCCAACTCAGGGTGGTTGCTTACTTTCATGTTTTTAGCATCGTATTCAATGCGGGTATTAAAACGTTGTGCCAAAACTCCAATTAAGGCCATTTCAGTTAATCTTGTGGCGTAATCAAAGTTCGATCCCGGCATTGCTCCGTCGCCTTTTATAGCGTCTAAAAATTCCTTTTGCGGACCACCGTCGATTCGTGGAATTGTTGGATCGGGCATTTCGTTGGCCACCCAGTTGTCCCACTCATTTTTTGGCATCATCAGTTGGGCATCATTTGGCCTGCCACCAGTTATAATATTTTGTTTCCCGCCAACCATAATCATACCCGAACCTGCTAATTTATCGAGTTTCCATTCCGGTCTATTTTCAGGTTTTAATCCACCTTCAAACCATTTCAAAACAACAGGTGGTTTATTCCACCTTGCTGGAAATTCGAAACGAATAATAGATTTGTCGGGCAAAAAACCTGCAGGTGCACCCGAATTAAATTCAGTTTCTACAACATTTGGCATTCCAAGATCCAACGACCAGAAAGGGGCATCCAAGGTGTGGCAAGCCCAGTCGCCTAATTCGCCATTTCCAAAGTCGTAGAATCCACGCCAACTTTTTGGAACATAAGCCGAATTATATGGACGTTTTGCTGCCGGCCCAAGCCATAAATCCCAATCCAATCCTTTGGGTATGGCTTGCCCAATTGGAGGATACGGATCTGTTTTTTCAAAGTATTTATCAGGGCCAAATTCCGGTCCGTTAAACCAGGCAAATACTTCTTTGACATCGCCCGTGATTCCTGCATCGACCCACTCTTTTACGCGGCGGATTCCATCGGTAGCATGACCCTGATTCCCCATTTGGGTAATTACATTGTAATAGTGCGCAGCTTTTTTCAGTGTACGCAATTGCCAAACATTGTGCGCCAGTGGTTTTTCCACATAAACGTTTTTGCCCAGTTGCATAGCTGCCATGGTAGCAGGGAAATGTGAATGGTCGGGAATTGCAACGATTACTGCATCGATTTCGTTAGCCATTTCGTCGAACATTTTGCGGTAATCTTTGTACCGTTTTGCATTTGGGAATGTTTTGAACCCTTCTGCTGCACGGTTTTCATCAACATCGCACAAGGCTACAATGTTTTCCTGCATACACGCACTCCAGTTCGCTTTTCCCCTTCCACCAACTCCTATTACGGCAATGTTGATTTTTTTTGATGGTGAACAACTAAGTAAATTAGGGATAATAACTGCACCGGCTGTCACTGCTGAAACCGATTGTAAAAATTTTCTTCTTGAAATTGAATTCATTATAAAAAGTTAAGTGGTTTAGAACCATACGAAGATAAGAGATTTTGTTTTTGGAAGATTGGTTTTTTATAAAATATTTTTCAATTGTAGATATTAACCAAAGGAAAATAAATACTAATTAGATTCTGTCCATAAAGTAGGTGTTTGGTTCAAAAAGGTCGAATTCGAGGCTTGCCCCGAATTGTTCGGGGGCTTGCACAGTCATAAAATAAAGTAGTTCCGACTTTGTCGGGATGACTTTTTTTATGACAAGCGTAACGCAGAAGTCGGACTTTATGGACGAACACTAATCATTATAATCTTTCCAGGCAGAAATGCCCATTAGTGCATTCCCCTCATGATCGAACAGGCTTCTGCCGAGGTAATTAACTTTCGATTTAGGGATATCCAAACCGTCCGGTTTCCAGTAAAATACAGAATTAACTTTGGGTATCTTATTTAATCTTTCTGCTAATTTGAACAGAAAATTATACTGTCCCTGTTCTGTTGCCGGGTAGGGTTGATCGCTTAAAACCCATTGAGATGGTTCAGGATACCAATTGTTTGAATAGTAAGCCGTTTCAACAATAGAAATGTCCTGTGTGAATTTTCGGGAAAGAAACCTTATATTTTTTTCCAGTTCATCAAAAGAGCCGTGCCACCAAGGATAATAGCTCAGTCCTATCACATCGAAATCAGCTCCGCGTTCAATTATATTTGTATAAAATTTTGTCGATGCATTTATATCCCCACCTGTTGCAGCATGAATCATTATAGGAATGTAACTTGCATTTCTTGCATCTTTAACACCATTTATCCCTGCTTTAATAAGCTCGGTAAGTGCATCCCAATGTACAACCCCACCATCGAGCCATAACTTTCCAGTCGGCCAAACCATTCCATTGTTAATCTCGTTTCCCACCTGGACCATTTCAGGCAAAACGCCTGCATTTCCCATTGTTTCGATAACCTTTTTTGTGTAATTGTAAATGCTGTCTTTTAAAATGTCTTGCGACAAACCTTTCCATGCGGATGGGGCAATTTGATGTCCCGGATCGGCCCAGGTATCTGAATAATGAATGTCCAATAAAACTTTAAATCCAAACTGTTTTGCTTTTTTTGCAAGTATAATAGTTGTTTTCAGATCGTTACAAATCGGGCCACGCATATTTGGGGTGTGGAAGATACGCAGGCGCGCCCATGAATAACCATTATCCTTAAATATTAGAAACCCTTCCTTTACCACACCATCCATTTTATACAAACCACCAAAATCCCCCATCTTTTTCATTATGGAAAAATCGCCTCCAAACTCCAACGGCATAGTGCGTAAATCATTTTCTTTTTGGTTATATGCGATGGAACACGACCAGGTTAGCGGGGCTAAAATGATTATGCATGCAAGTAACTTCATAAGAGAAATTTTTATAAAGATAATGATTTCTAAGATATTATAGGAATTTTATATTTTTTTTGGGAATAGTAGTTTAAGTAATAAATAAATTATAATTGCCGGCCACCGTGTTCCCTTATATTTTAACCCAAATTTTTGATAATCGCATATATTTCGCCTGTTAGATGCGTAAATACTGATTGTTTACAATTAAAATTCGACAAATTACGTGAGTGAAAGATTTGTGGCCGATCCCAAATGTGACCCTTATTTCAAGTTTCAATTCCAGTGTGGTTCGATTAAAAGTGCAAAATGCCCTTACGGCTAAGCTGTTAAAAATATCCTGTTTTAAATAAAAAAGCTCCCCCCAGTTTTAGGTATTATGCTGCTAATAAGATCTTTCTCTTCTCAAATAAACTAACACTTATATTTTCCTTCGACACTTTCTTATATCTACTATTCTTACATTTTCTATACTTTGTTTAACACTGTCTTCCGTTAGATCAGAGGTAAAAGCTGCGAAAATCAACATTAAACATGTAATTGATGCCATTGGATTTTCACTTACCCTATTTTTATATTTCCCAAAAATTGATTCTAAGGGCTTACTCAAAAATAACTTCCGGTTTTTATGAACATCTTTTGCACACATACTTTGTTAAAAATACTCACCGTAACCCTGCTATGCTTGTGTTTTTTGCCGCGTCTGTGCACAAAATATTATTCCTAAATTCCCGGACTTATTTCTGAGTGAGCCCTAAGATATCTGAGGAAAATAGAATCGTACCTGTATTTGGCAACAATTTAATTTGTTGGTTAATTTTAAAAAGTAGGGCTTCTTTAATTTTTTTACCATTATCACTTTCTGTTTTTTCTAATATTTTCACGCATTTCCCAAAACTTATTTTTGATAACCCATTATGTTTTATCTCTTTCTCTACTTTTTTTATTGAATGGCCTATTTCAGATAATTCTGTAATTAATCCCGAATAATGGCTAATCCAGGATAATTCTGTTTTAATCCTGTCAAGTGTTTTTGTTTCAAAATATTTTTGTAGGTATTTTATTTGCCCAGGGTCATTTAATTTATTGCCAACTAAGGGTTTGTGAAGAAATTACATGACTGGAATTGACGAAGTTATTTTGTGCGGTAACCAGGCAAAAAACGTAGCCATAGCCATAGCAATAGCGAGGCTTTTTAACGCAGTTAGCGTGCAAAAGAACAAGCCAGAATGGTCATATTATTTCGTAACAATACCTAAAGCATCACTTCATCTCAAAAAAGTAAAAATCTCATCCAAAAAAATCTATTTTATAAAATTCGATAGTTTTCTTGCAGATACTATGTAAAAATAAAGAAGGAAAAAAAGGATTAGATCGAATAGTTAAAATTTGAATAAATATAAAATTTAAAAGTAATAATTACCTTTAAAAGCATAATTTTAAACAAATATTTACGTGCAATAATAAATCAGGAAGAATGATTATCGGGCGTGACGTAAACTCCGATCTTTGCCTTTCCAATAAAAACAAAAATATGAGTATAAAATATACCATCGGTTTAGATTACGGTACTGACTCAGTTCGATCGTTAATTGTAAATGTAGAAACAGGAGAAGAAGTGGCAAGTGCCGTTTTTAATTATCCGCGCTGGCAAAGAGGGATGTATTGCGATGCGCCAAATAATCGATTTCGCCAACATCCAAAAGATTATTTGGAAGGATTGGAATATACAATTGTTGAAGCGTTAAAACAGGCTCCGCAAGGAGTGGCTGAAAATGTGCTTGGAATTTCGGTTGATACAACTGGCTCAACACCAATTACAGTAGATGAAAAAGGGATTCCACTTTCTCTTACACCCGGTTTTGAGGAAAATCCAAATGCTATGTTTGTACTCTGGAAAGACCACACTGGAGTAAAAGAAGCCGAAGAAATTAATGAACTTTCAAAAAAGTGGGAGGTGGATTTTACCAAATTTGAAGGTGGTATTTATTCCTCGGAATGGTTCTGGGCGAAGTTGTTGCACGTAATTCGCGAAGATGCAGGTGTTTTCCGCGCAGCTTATTCGTGGGTAGAACATTGCGATTGGATTCCGGCCCTTTTATCGGGGAATACAAACCCTAAAACTTTAAAAAGAAGTAGATGTGCAGCAGGACACAAGGCAATGTGGCACGAAGCTTTTGGTGGTTTACCCTCGGAAGAGTTTTTAGTTGCGCTTGATCCCTTGTTAAGTGGATTGCGGGATCGATTGTTTAAAGAGACATATACATGTGATGTTGCAGCAGGAAAATTAACTGAGGAATGGGCAGAAAAACTGGGGCTTTCTAAAGATGTTGTGATCGGCGTTGGAGCTTTTGATGCTCACCTTGGAGCAGTAGGTGCAGAAATTGAACCGTATTACGTTTCTAAAGTAATGGGAACTTCAACCTGCGACATGTTAATTGCACCAATGGAAGAAGTGGGCGACAAATTGGTGAATGGAATTTGTGGTCAGGTTGATGGTTCAATTGTTCCTGGAATGATGGGTTTAGAAGCCGGGCAATCTGCTTTTGGAGATATTTACGCTTGGTTTAAATCTATTTTGGAGTGGCCGCTAAAAAATATTTTAGCTGAATCGGAGTTAATCGACGAAGCAACAAAACAGAAATTAATTGAAGAAACATCAGATAAAATAATTGCGAAATTAAGTAGTGCAGCAGCTAAAATTCCAATTGCCGAAAGTGGAATTGTTGCGTTGGACTGGATGAACGGTCGTCGCACCCCGGATGCCAACCAGGCCTTGAAAGGTGCAATTGCCGGCTTGAATTTGGGATCGGATGCGCCGCGTATTTTTCGCGCATTGGTTGAAGCAACAGCATTTGGTTCAAAAGCCATTAACGATCGTTTTATCGCCGAAGGTGTACGCATTGACGGAGTAATTGCATTGGGAGGTGTGGCTAAAAAATCGCCTTTTGTAATGCAGATTGTTGCTGATGTTTTGGATATGCCAATTAAAGTAGCTCGCTCTGAACAAGCTTGCGCGCTGGGAACTGCGATGGCTGCTGCAGTTGTGGCCGGAGTTTATTCGAGTACTGCTGAAGCCCAGAGAAAAATGGGCAGTGGCATTGAAACTGAATATCATCCAATTCCTGAAAATGTAGAAAAATACAAAGGTCTTTACGAACAATATGCGAAATTCGGGAAGTTGGTTGAGTTCAATTTATAATTTTTGCTATTTCTGATTTCAACTCAGCCCGTCAAGCGGTCTTGTCTGCCTACCGAACAGCAGGGGACTTATTCGGCAGGTAGGTCAAAGCCTCCGCAGGCAGATAGTTCACCCCTGTTGTTTTGGTTACATCAACATAAATGTAAAAAATATCTCTTAAATCAGAAAACAAAGCTAAAGGACAGGCAGGTGAAACAGGTGAAAACGAAGCGTAAAATTATTCACAGTTGAAAAAACAGAAGGGGAACAAAAAACATTCAATTCCAAGCCTCGATCTGAAGTAATTATACGTAGTCGATTGCTGAAAAAGCAAAGGGAATGAGGTTCATCATTTTCGAGTTACACCAAATTAACTGAGAGGTATCGCATATCCTATAACCCGCTAAGCAGTCTAATTCAACAAATACGCCAATTTAAATTAGTATTACAATCAAGTTTTGTCTTTCTGATTTTTATCCTGCTCCCAATCTTTTTCCCAGTCTTTACAAGATGTGCAATGTTTAGGGAACGGACAATTTTCTAAATCGTAGTTACAAAATTCAATGTGAGATGTGCCAAATGAAATATTAGTATGTTTTTCATCCCAAAATTTATAAATGAATGGGTATCGCAATTTGTTAGGATAGTTTATTGGGAAATCGAGTTCAAAATGAAATTCTTGTAATAATTTCTCTAATTCAACAGAAAGGATTGCCTGTTGTTTTTTTGTTAGTTTTTTTGGCGGAGGTAGTAACATTGTTGAAATCCCGGTAATGTCAGCAATTTTTATTCTTTCCCCATAAAGATATTCATCAATGTTTGCCTCGTCGAATTCATTTTTTCCATCAATTTTTTCAAAAGCTTTCTTTGTTGATTTGGTATTTTTGCTTATTTCACTAATGTCTTCTATCAATTGCTGGATATATCTTTCCATTTGTTTCAATCGAATTATTTAAAATCATTGTTGTGCGGTAAAGATAAGAATTTTGAAACAGATTGCTTCACTGCGTTCGCAATGATCTAAAACTATATCTGAAACGCCCGTCATTACGAGTAGCCACCCAATTTTTTTTGCATAATGAGAAAATGACAGAAAGATGCGCCCTTGTTCCGTTTTACTTGCTTATAGGCTTGTTTTAGGTTTGATGATGAACATACTATTGTCATCAATTCCCCTGTCCTGCTTTTGCTTGGTGTACGTCCTTGCAATTTTCTTACGGGAGAACAGCATTCTTCCTTTGTCCTGCGAACAAATCCAACTGATATGCTATTTCTTGCTGATGCTCCATAAATAAAAGTTCTTACCCACTACTCCTTATATTAACTGATTCAGTCCTTCGTCCTATAATATTACAGAATTACTATGACCTCTGCTGACTTCCACAGGCTTTCGCCGTTTGTACCCAATCGGTTGGCCGCCGTTGCAACTGCATGCAAAATATCCCGGGATAAGGTGATATTCTTTCCTTGTGTCCTGCCTTATTTACTTTATTGGGTTACCTGTTGATATTTGGGCGTTCCCAGTCCATTGCCCAGTTGCCCTCCCAAGTAAGCCTTTTATTCCCGAACCTTCGGGATGTGCCAGAACTTCATATTTGCAGTCACCCGCAACACCCTTGCCAATCACTAATGTTTCCTTTTCAACTCGGCACATACCAAGACTTGCACCTCGCCAGACTATTACCATGCACGGTACACCAAAAAAAAGCTTGCAGAATACTGCAAGCTTTTATGTTGACCCGCCAGGGCTCGAACCTGGACTCTTCTGTACCAAAAACAGACGTGTTGCCAATTACACCACGGGTCAATCTTTAATTGCCTTTTCGTTAAAGACGGTGCAAAAATATAAATTTTTTTAATATTGATACACTCAAATCATTTTTTTTCATACGATTGTATTTTTAATTCAAACAGCATCCTAAATCACTCGCCTGAAATTGATTTTATGGTTTACCTTTAGGCGTTTTGCACTGGTATATTTTTTCCCCCCTCAAATAAGAGGAAATTTAAATATGGACTAAACTCATTCACTTATAAAACCCTATATTTGCACCTGTTCATAAAAAAAGATCATGCAAAAAACAAAATTAATCAACAATATTTTAGGCTGGACCGTTTTTGCCATTGCCGTTATTACCTATTTTTTAACACTCGAACCTACTGCAAGTTGGTGGGATTGCGGCGAATTTATTGCCAGTGCATTTAAATTCGAAGTGGGCCATCCTCCTGGTGCGCCGTTTCAAATGATATTGGGACGCGTATTTTCCATTTTCGCTCCCGATGCATCCAAAGCTGCATTTATGGTAAATTCTTTGTCTGCAATCGCCAGTGCTGCAACAATAATGATGTTGTATTGGAGCATTGTTCGTTTGGCAAAGAAACTTTATTCTTCTGATAAGTTAACAAATGGTGAACAAATTGCAGTTTGGGGAAGTGGTTTGTTAGGTGCTCTGGCGTTTACATATACCGATTCGTTTTGGTTCTCGGCAGTTGAAGGTGAGGTTTATGCACTTTCATCGTTTTTTACCGCTGCCGTTTTTTGGGCCATTTTGAAGTGGGAGAATGTTGCTGATGAAAAAAACGCCAATCGCTGGTTAGTTTTAATCGCCTATTTAATTGGTTTATCAATTGGGGTACATCTTTTAAATCTTTTGGCAATTCCCGCAATTGGGCTTGTTTATTATTTCAAACGATATGAGTTTTCGTGGAAAGGTGTCATTGCTGCAATCATAGTTTCCGTAGCAATTTTAGCTGGAATACAATACATTATTATTCCCGGGATTGCACGGGCAGCTTTTGTTTTCGACAAGCTTTTTGTAAACGGATTTGGCTTACCATTTAACTCTGGAATCCTGTTTATGGTTTTGCTAATAATTGGAGCTTCGGTTTGGGCGGTGCGATATACTCAAAAAAAGAATCTTGCCTTGTGGAACCTTGCGGCTACAATTGTAATTGTTATCCTTATCGGGTATTCATCGTTTGCTCTTATTATTATTCGCGCATCGGCAAATCCTCCAATGAACCAAAATAACCCGGATAATGCATTTGCCTTATTACGTTATTTGAACCGGGAACAATATGGCGATCGGCCTTTGGTTTATGGTCCATATTATACGGCACCGGCAATTGCTACCATCGATGAAAAAGATCAATACAATGAAGTTGACGGGAAATATAAAGTTACAGGTTCGTTGGCTGGGGGAACCCAATATGACCCAAAGCTTGAAACTTTTTTCCCTAGAATGTACAGCAATAAAAGTAATCATATTCAAGCATATAAAGACTGGGGCAAGGTAAAAGGCAGACCGGTTCAAATTCAGGACAGAGGTAAAACCAAAACGGTGATTAAACCAACTTTTTTCGAGAATCTCCGTTTCTTTTTCACCTATCAGGTTGGCCACATGTATATGCGTTATTTTATGTGGAATTTTGTTGGAAGACAAAACGATATTCAGGGGCATGGAAGTTTCTCGAATGGAAATTGGATAAGCGGAATTAAGTTTTTTGATGAAGCAAAAATAGGGCCGCGAGATAAAATGCCGGCTTCTATGAAAGATGATCCTTCGAGGAATGTATATTACTTTTTGCCCTTGTTGTTTGGTTTAATTGGAATGTTTTATCAATACAACCGGGGAAAAAAAGGCAAAGAGGATTTTGCTGTTATTATGATGCTTTTTATTTTTACGGGAATTGCAATTGTTGTTTACCTGAACCAATATCCGTATCAGCCACGAGAGCGCGATTATGCATACACCGGCTCGTATTATGCATTTGCAATTTGGATTGGCCTCGCAGTGCCTGCTTTGTATTCAGTAGTTAAGAAAATTGTTGGGGGAGTTCCGGGAGCTACCGCTGTTACATTGGTTTCGTTGGTGTTGGTACCGGGTATTTTGGCTTCCGAAAATTGGGACGATCACAATCGCTCGGGGCGATATATGACCCGGGATTATGCCATAAACTATTTGGAGTCGTGTGCACCCAACGCCTTGCTTTTTACCTATGGCGATAACGACACATTTCCGCTGTGGTACGTGCAGGAAGTGGAAGGTGTGCGCCCCGATATAAAAATAATTAACCTTAGTTATTTGGGAATGGACTGGTACATTAACCAGCAAACAATGGCAACCTACGATGCCGCGCCGGTGCCATTCACTTTCAAAAAAGAACAGTATTATATGGGCCGAAGGGATGCCGTATTGTTTCAGGATCGAATAAAAAAACCCATTGAGCTTAGCGAGGCAATGAAATTTTTAGGGAGCGACGACGTTAGAACGAAGGTAAAAGTGTCGAATGGTGAAATGATGGATTATCTGCCTTCGCGCGAATTTTATATTACTGTTGACAAACAAAAAGTATTGGACTCGGGAACGGTTAAGCCGGAAAATGCAGATTTAATTGCTGACAAAGTTGAATTCAAAATCAATAAAAGTTACATGGTTAAAAGCGAAATGGCTATTTTGAATATAATTGCAGCAAATAATTGGGAGCGACCGATATATATCGATCATAGTTTACTCTA
The DNA here is from genome assembly GCA_021648495.1 of Draconibacterium sp. Classification (GTDB taxonomy): domain Bacteria; phylum Bacteroidota; class Bacteroidia; order Bacteroidales; family Prolixibacteraceae; genus Draconibacterium. The sequence continues at coordinate 1,065 of JAKIST010000028.1, read as the reverse complement.
TACCAATAACATATTTTTTACCGATTGGTTACAATTTGAAGGTTTGGCTTATCGGTTTGTTCCTATAAAAACAAAAGCAGGTGGGATGACCACCGGAAGGGTTGATTCCGATATTTTGTACAATAATGTAATGAATAAATTTACTTGGGGAAATATAAACGGTCCTAATGTTTATATTGATGAGTACAACAAAAAAGAGATTAATATTATCCAGGCGAGATATATGTTTGCCCGTTTGGCGAAAACCTTAATCGATGAAGGAAAAAACAAAAAAGCAGTTGAAGTTTTGAATAGGATGTTTGAGATATTCCCGAATGAAAAAATACCGTTAACGTTCGACTCGTTCCCTGCCGTTGAGTTGTATTATCGTGCGGGTGAAGCTGAAAAGGCAAACGAATTGGTTCGGGTTTTGGCAAAAAACAGCTTCGAAATGATAGAGTACTATATTTCGTTGCCAGAAAAATTTGCCACTGTAATAAAGAGTAAACAAAGTCGCGAAATGTCACTTCTGCAAAATACTTTAGTGCTTACCAAAAGATATAAACAGCAAGAATTAACTTCGGAAATTGATAACAAGTTGAAAGATTTAATTGCCCGGCTTCAAGAGGAAATTGGTTCGTAAAAAATCTGTGGCCCTTCAGATTTAAGGAGTTTTATGAAATCTGATTTCGTAGTTTTTTTGCCAGTTTCGAACCACACGAAATAATCCCGGCCGTGGAATGGTATTCCATTTCGTGTTTAATTACAGCCAAAATTTCGGGTTTAAGTCCTGTTTCTATTTCCGAAATATTATACAAAATTTGTATGGCATGAACCCGAACTGCCGGAGGTTCTTTTGCCGAAGTCAGTGCGTTCAAACAATAATCGACCAAAAAACAAAATTGATTTTCAGGAATTTCATTCAAACTTATTTGTTTGAGGAAATGGCGTTTTTTGCTTGAATGAGTCCAGTCTAAAAACAGAGGATTTTCATAAAAAGAAAGATTTTGGATGAGATTTTTATTTTTCGATATTTGGTGATGCCTGAGCATCAGCTAATTGAGAAAAATGAAAATATTACCAAAA